>CAYMYD010000380.1:0-2081 GCA_964394535.1 uncultured Propionivibrio sp.
GGCTCGAACGCTGCCTCAATCACGGCGTTTCCGTGATTGAGGCTGTTGGCCTTGACCACCGGTCCGGAAATGCTGAAAAAGTCACCAATGAACCCGGTTTCGCCCGCGGCCTGACCGTGCAGGTTCTGACCGAGCTTGTTCTGTGCGTTGAAGGTCAGCGCCAATGAGGCGGCGTTGCGGCCGATGTCGTTGGCGACCTTGTCCAGCGTTTCACTGCGGAAGCTGACCAGCCCCCCCAGGCTGCCGCCGGTGATCAGCGATTCGGGAAGTTCCTGTACGGTGGCACCGTGCGAGAGCCCGATGACGATCTTGCCACCATCCGCCGACGAGGGCAGAGCGGTCATTTTGGTGACCTGCGTGCCGACCAGCAGTTGTTGCCCGGTACCGAAGAAAACGTTGAGGCTGTTATCCGTATTGGTCGTGGTGGTGACGCGGATCAGTTTGTTCAGTTCGGCCACCAGGTAGTCGCGCTGATCAAGCAGGTCATTGGGCGGCTGGCTGGTCGAAGCCTGGGCCATGATGATCGATTGGTTGACCTCGGAAAGCTGCTGCGCGTAAGCATTGACCGAATCAACCTGCGTGACCAGACGGGCATTCACGCCTTCGTACATCTCGGTGACGCGCGCTTCCAGACCCTGATAGCACGATACCAGCGCCTGCGCCGAGGAGAGCATGGCCTGACGTGCCGGTAACTGTGCCGGATTGGCCGCGACTTGCGAAAGACCGGTGAAAAAGCCCTGCAAGGCGGGCGAGAGGCCGGCAGTGGGGTCGGCCAGCATGTTGTCGATTTCGGCGATGCGGTCGTAGAAGGCGGATAGTTCGCTGGTGTTGGTCTGCGCCTGGTTGATCTGCGAAACCAGAAAACCATCGTAGATGCGCTCGACCGTCGAGACGCTCGTTCCCCGGCCAATGTAGCCGGCCCCGGTCATCATGGCGATATTGGTGGTCTGGATCGTGCGCTGCCGGTTGTAGCCGGGCGTCGCCTGGTTGGTGATGTTGTGTTCAGTCGTCATCAACCCCAGTTGTGCGGCGTGAATGCCGGAAATCGCCGTACCGAGTAATCCTGTTGACATGGTGCTCTCCTGTTCCTTTCGTTAACGGCCCGGAAGGCCATTTCTTGATGCTTTGCTTCAGCCGTTCAGTGCCTGGCGCAAGGTCGGCCCGCTGATGATTCGTCCCAGTTTGTCGGCGTAGGCCGGGTCGGTGGCATAACCCCCCTGTTGCAGGGTGCGGGCAAACTGTGCGCCGTCCTGCTGACCCTGCACGGCGGAAAATCGGCTGCTGTTCTTCAGCAGACTGGCGTAATCACGGAAAGCCTCGGCATACGAGCCATAGACGCGGAACTTGTCGCGTACCGATTGGGCTTCGCCGTTGATATATTCCGTCGTCTGGATCTCGACGGATGGCCCGTTCCAGCTTTTTCCGGCCTTGATGCCGAAGAGGTTATGGCTGGGCTGACCATTGGCCGTGCGAATCTCGCTCTTGCCCCAGCCGCTTTCCAGCGCCGCGTGAGCGACGAGGAAGTGCGGCGGAACGCCGATGCTGTTCGCCGCCTCGACAGCGTGCGGCCAGATGCGATTGACGAATTCCTCGTTGCTGCCGGGTTCGGCATTGGCCGTTGGCCCGTTGACGGCTGCTGTGCTGCGGATGCGTTCTGCGCCCTGCGTCTGCAAACGCTGGTAGTGCAGCAGGGATTGTTGCAGCGCCTCCAGCGAACTCGTGCTATCCAGCGGCAGGGCGCTAGCCGTCGTGCGGCCCAGTTGCTGCTCGATCAGTTTGGCAAAGCCGAGGCTGCCCGTGCCGGAGAGGTTCTGTGCCATCTGCTGATCGAGAATTGTGGTGTAAAAGCGCGTCTGATCGCTGCTCATCAGCCCGTCCGATGGCGTGGCGTCGCGCATGCTCTTCATGAGCATTTGCAGCATCATGCTTTCGAACTCCTGCGCGGCGGCTTTCAGGCTGGCCTGCGGATCATCCTTGAGTCGCGAACGCAATTGCGCGTTGGCCTGAAGGTCAAGGACGAAGCGATTGGGGTTGAGGTCTTCGGATTTCATGGGCTAATCCGAAGCAATTTCTGTGCCAGA
>CAYMYD010000381.1:0-2080 GCA_964394535.1 uncultured Propionivibrio sp.
GAAGAAAAAGAACTCATTCGCGTCAAGGAATCGCAGGAAGACCTCGACGAAAGCGAAATCCAGGAACTCCAGGAAGAAATGGAGCGTGAAAGCAAGAAACTGGCCTCGACCAGCAAGGGAGGGAAACAATCATGACCATCGCCATCTTCGCCTTTTCGCTGATCGGGGCCATGGCCCTCGGCATGCCGATCGCCTTTGCGCTGATTGCCTGCGGCGTCGCGCTGATGTTCCACCTCAGCATGTTCGACACGCAGATCATCGCGCAGAACCTGATCAACGGGGCCGACAGCTTCCCGCTGATGGCCGTCCCCTTCTTCATGCTTGCCGGCACCCTGATGAATGCCGGCGGACTGTCCAAACGCATCATCCACGTGGCCATGACGCTGGTCGGACATATTCGCGGCGGACTCGGCTACGTCGTCATTCTGGCCTCCTGCGTGCTGGCCGCGCTTTCCGGTTCGGCAGCCGCCGACGCGGCGGCCATGTCGGCCCTGCTCTTCCCGATGATGATCAAGTCCGGCTACGACCGGAAAAAATCGGCGGGGCTGATCGCCTCAGGGAGCGTCATCGGCCCGATGGTGCCGCCTTCACCCAACCTGATCCTCTTTGGCGTCACCGGCGGGCTGTCGATCACCAAGCTGTTCATGGCCGCCATCGTGCCGGGCCTGATGATTGCCGCCGGGATCACCGTCGCCTGGTGGTGGGTCGCCCGCAACGCTGTCATGGAAATGCCGCCCCGCGCCCCCACCAAGGAAATCTTCAGGGCGCTGCGTGACGGTGCCTGGGCACTGGTGATGCCGGGCATCCTCGTCTTCGGGCTGAAATTCGGCATCTTCACGCCGACGGAAGCCGGGGTGGTGTGCTCGATGTACGCCCTGTTCGTTTCCATGTTCGTCTACAAGGAACTCAAGTTCTCGCAGCTTTACGGCGTCCTGGCACAGGCCGGGCAGATGGCAGCGATCGTGATGTTCCTCGTCGCCGCCGCGCTGGTCTCGGCCTGGCTGATCACCATCGCCGAAATCCCACAGCAGGTCGTCGCCATCCTGAAGCCATTCATGGGCAGCAAGATTCTCATGATGATCGCCGTCAACATCCTGGTGGTCATCATCGGTACCGCGCTGGACATGACGCCGACCATCCTGATCCTGACGCCAGTGCTGGTGCCGGTCATCGTCGCCGCCGGCATCGACCCGATCTACTTCGGCGTGATCTTCGTCATCAACAACGCCATCGGCCTCGTCACCCCGCCGGTCGGCACCACACTCAACGTCGTTTGCGGCGTCACCAAGGTCAGCATGGACGACGCCATCATCGGCGTCTGGCCGTTCATGATCGCCCAACTGGTGGTGATGGGTCTGTTGATTGTTTTCCCCGAGCTGGTGCTGACGCCGATGCGCTGGCTGATGGGCTGATTTCACAGGTTGTCTGTACGGAAGGCCTCTCCGTTTTGAGGCCGATTTATCAAGGAGGAAGAAACCATGAGAACAACGAAACTGGTCGCATCCGTCGCACTGGCTGTGGGCGCTCTGGCGCTTTGCCCGGTCGCCCAGGCACAGATCAACGAACACACCTTCCGCTTCGCCCACGCCGGCGCTCCGGGTCACCCCGGCGTCATGGGGGCCGAGAAATGGGCCGAAATCCTCAAGCAGAAAAGCGGCGGCAAGCTGACCTTGAAGGTTTTTGCCAGCGGCACCCTGGGCGGTGACGTGCAGGTGCTTTCTTCGGTACAAGGCGGCACCATCGAATTCACCGCCTTGAATTCCGGCATCCTGCAAACCCAGGTCAAGGAATTCGCCATCTTTGACTTCCCCTTCATGTTCGAGAGCGGCAAGGAAGCCGACCCGATCCTCGACGGGGCTTTCGGGAAAAAGCTGGGCGACCTGCTTGTACCCAAGAACCTCTATAACCTCGCCTACTGGGAGCTGGGCTTCCGAAACATCACCAACAGCAAGCGCCTGATCAACAAGCTGGAAGACCTCTCCGGTCTGAAGGTTCGCGTCATCCAGTCGCCGATTTACATCGACACCTTCAACGCCCTGGGCACCAACGCCGTCCCGATGCCCTTCACCGAAGTCTATAC
>CAYMYD010000382.1:0-2068 GCA_964394535.1 uncultured Propionivibrio sp.
CGGCGCAACACCTGTATCGGCTGCCACCAGGACATTCCCAACATCGCACCGATCAAGATCCTGCAACCGGTGGCTTCGCTCCTCAACATGAGCTTCCTTAGCGAGAAGGATCACACCGATCTCCTCAACCAGAACCATGTCGTCTATTCGTGGATCAAGGCGCTGGGGGTGATTTGCCTGGTGATCTCCCTCCCGATCCTGCTCATTCTCTACGCCCAGCGCAAACGCATCAGCGCAGCGCTGCAGCGGATGATGAAGGGCTGATACGCCGCCCAGTGCTAGCCCCGGCAGGCATCAGCCGGGGCGGTCCTGACTGGTTTTGTATCATCAGGGCCAGCGCTTCCGGAAGCGCTGGCCCTTTTTTATCCCGGCTGCCTGATCAAAAACTGTCCCAGGCGAACTTAGCGATCAGCGCGCAAACCACCACCAGGAAAAACCGGCGCACAAAGCCGCTACCGTGACGCAGTGCAAGTTGTGTGCCGATGAAGGAACCGGTGATGTTGGCGCTGGCCATGATCACGGCAGCCAGCGGCAGGAAATAGCCGTGCGGAATGAAGAAGCCGATCGAAGCCAGATTGGTGGACACGTTGATGACCTTGGAAGCCGCCGAGGCATGCAGGAAGTCAAAACCAAAAAAACGGATGAACAGAAGAATCATGAAGCTGCCCGCCCCCGGCCCGAAGAAACCATCGTAAAAGCCGGTGCTGGCACCGAGCAGGAGAGCGTAGATGAGTTCCCTGCGCCCGTTCAGCCGGGGCTGGTGGCTGCTGCCGAAGTCCTTGCGCCAGAAGGTGTAAGCCGCTGAGACAATGAGCAGGACGAGGATCAATGGACGCAGCAGTTCACGCGGCAGCCAGGCCACCGACATCGCCCCCAGGAAGGCAAAGACAAAGGCCGCCAGGGTGGCCGGTACCAGAGTTCGCCAGGGAATCCTGACCCGCTGCATGTAGCGAAAAGCCGCATTACCGGTGCCGAAGATGCTGGCGATCTTGTTGGTGCCGAACAGGGTCGCCGGTACCTCGCTGGACAGGGTCGTAAACAGCACCGGGATCTGAATCAGGCCACCGCCCCCGACCACCGAATCAATAAACCCGGCAAATAGCGCACCGACGCCCAGAATGAGCAGCGGGAAAAATTCCGTCAGCATCAAAACTCCTTGTTTTGCGCTATTTTAGCGACCCTCAGGGTTTCATTGCTGCATTTTCGGAAGTTTGTCACTCAGGAACTGCACGACAGCATCGAACAACCAGCCCGCTGTTTCGCCCAGTCAGGCCGTTTGGCGGCAAAAGCCGCTTTGTCCGCCTGCTCGTCATAGGGATGGCGCAGCAGTTCAAGGAGTTCGTGCAGCAGCGAGACATCCCCCTGTTCGGCGCGGTCAATGGCCTGCTGCGCCAGGTAATTACGCAGCACATAGCGCGGATTGACGGCATTCATGCGTTTGACGCGCGTGGCATCCGGCTCGCCATCCGCCAGCACCCGCGCCGCCCAGTCACGTAGCCACTGATCAATTTCCTCAGCATGCAGGGCAAAGCGTTCAGGGTGATACGCGGCTTCCAGCAGCACATGGCGCTGGGGGGCGCGTGGGTCGACCTGTGCCAGAAGGCGGAAAAACAGGCTCATATCGATTTCGCAGCGTTCCATCAGCGCAAACGCCGACTCGATCAGGTCGCTATCCGCCTCATCCCACGCGGCCAGCCCGAATTTGGCGGCAAACGTGTGGGCAAAAGCTTCGTTATAAACCTCGCCATAACGGCGGATGCCGAACGCCAGATCGGCCTGATCGGCCTGATCGGCCAGCGCGCCCAGCGCCTCGGCCAGCCGTTCAAGGTTCCAGCGGGCAATTTGCGGCTGGCGGGCAAAACAGTAACGGCGACCTTGCGCGTCCGTGGTATTCGGCGTCCAGGACGGATCGAAGTTGTCGATCCAGCCGTAGGGGCCATAGTCGATGGTCAGCCCGAGGATCGACATGTTGTCGGTATTCATCACCCCATGCACGAAGCCAACGCGCATCCAGTGCACCACCAGGCGCGCCGTGCGCTCGCAAACCTCGGCAAACCAGCGTGCTATC
>CAYMYD010000383.1:0-2062 GCA_964394535.1 uncultured Propionivibrio sp.
ACCCTTCCCTCTTCTCCCTTCTCCCTTCCCGCAATCGCTTCATGCGATTGCCCTGTTTAACGAGGAGCCCGTCATGACCATGTATCGCCAACTCTGGCTGGCCATCGTGGCCAGCATGCTGCTTGCGCTGGGAGGCAGCCTGCTGGCTTCGATGCTCAGCGCGCGCGGCTACCTTGAGTCGCAACTGTCGATCAAGAACACCGACAACGCCTCGGCACTGGCGCTCTCGCTGAGCCATAGCAAGCCGGACGAAGTGACGGTCGAACTCACCGTCAGCGCCCTGTTCGACAGCGGCCACTACGAACTGATCCGCATCAGCGACCCGCTCGGCAAACCCATTGTCGAACGCAGCGCCCCGCTGGGCGAACTCGACGTTCCCGCCTGGTTCGTGCGCATCCTGCCGATCCAGGCCACGCCGGGGCAGGCGCAGATCAGCGACGGCTGGAAACAGTTCGGCACCGTCACCCTGATCAGCCACAGCCGCTTTGCCTACCACGCCCTGTGGAACAGCGTCTGGCAGATGATCGCCGCACTGGCGGCGGCGGGCCTTGTCGGCGGCTATCTGGGCTCGCTGATCCTCGCCCGCCTGAGAAAACCGCTCGACGCCGTGATCAAACAGGCGCAGGCGATTACCGAGCGACGCTTTGTCACCATTGACGAACCCGCAGTCCCCGAACTGCGACAACTGGCCAGCGCCATGAACGCCACGGTCGGACGGCTGAAAACTATGTTCGCCGAAGAAGCGGCACGTCTTGAAAGCGTGCGCCGTGAAGCCAACTTCGACCCGCTCACCGGCCTGGCCAACCGCAGCCACTTCATGGCCCGCCTGCGCCAGTCGCTCGACGACGAAGACGCCAGCGACGGCACCCTGCTGATGATCCGCCTCGCCGACCTGACCGGCATCAACCGACGCCTGGGGCGCGAGCCGACCGACGATTTCCTCAAACAGTGCGCGCAGTGCATTGGCCGCCACGCCGTCAGCGGCACGGCGGCACGGCTCAACGGGGCCGATTTTGCCGTCATGCTGCCCGGCGAAACGCCGGACAAACACAAGATGGAAACGCTGCTGGACGAGCTGGCCAAGGTCGCCGCCCCCTTCATCGAAGGGCAGACCGCCGCCTGGATCGGCTTTGGCCGCTACGCCCGGGGCATGGAGCTGGGCGCCCTGCTGGCGCGCATCGACAGCGCGCTGGCCAGTGCCGAAGCCGAAGGGCGTAACGCCGTACACGAAGCCCCGGCCGACAACGCCGACGATCACCCGCGCTCGGCCGAACAGTGGGCACGGATGATCCAGCAGGCGCTGGACAAGCAATGGGTGCGCCTGATCTCCTTCCCTGTCGTCGAATTTGGCGGAAAACTCTCGCACCGCGAATGCCCCCTGCGCCTGATGTTCGACGAAAAGGGCGAATGGCTGACCGCCGGACAGTTCCTGCCGATTGCCGAGCGCCTGCGCCTCACCCCGGCGCTCGATCTGGCCGCCGCCACCCTGGCCCTGCACGAACTGGAGAGCCATCCCGAATTGCCGGGGCTGGCGATCAACCTTTCGCCAGCCTCGGTGGCCGAAGCCGACTTCTGCGACAAGCTCGCTGCGCTGCTGGCCGCACACCGGCAGAGCGCAACCCGGCTCTGGCTGGAAGTGGCCGAAAACGGCGCACTGACCCACCTGCCGATGTTCCGCGAATTCTGCCTCAAGCTCAAACCCTTCGGCTGCCGTATCGGTCTTGAGCACTTCGGCCACCAGTTCAGCCAGATCGGCCTGCTGCACGAACTGGGGCTGGATTTCCTCAAGGTCGATTCCAGCTTCGTGCGCGGCATCGACAGCAACCCCGGCAACGCCGCCTTCCTCAAGGGCCTCTCAGGCATCGCCCACGGCATCGGCCTGCAGGTCCTGGCCGAAGGCGTCGCCAGCCAGGCCGAATTCGAGGCACTCAAGGCGCTGGGCTTTGACGGCGCAACGGGGCCGGTGGTCAAGGAAGGCTAGGCTGCGGCAACGGGGCCGGTTTTGCTTACCCGGCCTCCGACGGCGCTTGCGCCAACTTTCATGGTGCAACGAAAAACCCGC
>CAYMYD010000384.1:0-2051 GCA_964394535.1 uncultured Propionivibrio sp.
TGGCTTCGATTTCATACTCGATGCCGGGCAGGAGCTTGCCGACGCTGCCGATCTGGCAGGCCATCGGCACATTGACGGCGACCACCGGCGCGCATTCGGTGATGCCGTAGCCTTCGAGAATGCGGATGCCGAATTTTTCGATCCACAGGCAGCGCACGGCCTCGTTGAGCTTTTCCGCCCCGGCCACCACGTAGCGCAAGCGGCCAAAATCGTAGGGATGCGCGTGTTTGCCATAGTTGCCGAGGAAGGTCGAGGTGCCAAAGAGCACCGTGCAATCCCGGTCGTAGACGATTTCCGGGATGATCCGGTAATGCAGCGGGCTGGGGTAAAGAAAGACCTTGCAACCGGCAACCAGCGGCAGCAGCACGCCACAGGTCAGCCCGAAGGAGTGGAACAGCGGCAACGCCATCATGAATTTATCCAGCGGCGTAAAGTCGGCAACGGCGCGAATCTGGGCGACATTGGCGAGCAGTGAATTGTGCGAGTGCACCACGCCCTTGGGTTTGCCTTCGGAGCCGGAGGTGAATAGCACCAGCGCCGGGTCGTCGGGCTGCTGCGGGAGGGCGGCGCTCGCTGGGAAAACGAGGTGCCACAGCACCCAGAGCTTGTCGAAGGGACCAAGCGCCGTTTTCAGCTCTTCCAGATAGTGGATGTGGATGCCTTCCAGTTGCGCGACGACGGCACCGAGCCGCGCCTTTTCGATGAAGCCGCGTGAGGCGATGAGGGTGCGGATGTTCCCGGCAGTACAGGCGGCGCGTAGCCCATCGGCCCCGGCCGTGTAGTTGAGCATCGCCGGAATGCGCCGACCGGCGGAAAGCGCCAGAATCAGGCCCAGTGTCGGCGCGGCGCTGGGGGTCAGCACACCGACCACCTCGCCGGGAGCGGTCAGCCGCCCGGTCACACGCATCAGCGCCAGCGCCATCTTGAGCAGGGAGCCGTAGGAGGCTTCGCGCAGCAGGATGTCCTCGACCAGCTTGTAATTGCGGCCAAAACACCGCTGCCCGTCGAGAAAGGCGTCAAACAGTGTACGTTGCGGGCGGGTCGCCACCAGCATGTCGAGCAGGATGTCGCGCATCAACTCACCGGAGCGACGGCGGCGCAGCTTGGCCGAAGGTAGATCAGGCATGGGAATATGGCGGCGCGGCTGAATCGCGATGCTCACCTTGGGAAAGAGCTTGCGCGGATAAACACCGGCCAGACGGCCAAAATAACTGCGCGCTGCGCCGTCGATACGCACTGGCACAATCGTTGCGCCGGTCTTGGCGGCGACAAAGGCCGCGCCGTCGTAAACCTTCATCAACGAGCCGGTGCGGGTAATCCGCCCTTCCGGAAAAATCACCACCGGCTGCCCGCTTTCGACCAGCCGGACGATCTGCTTCATCGCCAGCGGACTCGTCGAATCCACCGCCAGATGCTTGACGAAGCGCAGCATGATGGCAAACAGTGGCCGCCGGGCAATCTGCGAATGCACCACGAAAACAGCATCCACCGGCATCATCAAACCGATCAGCAGACCATCAAGGAAGGACTCATGGTTGGCGACGATCAGCGTGCGCTCGTTGATGAAGGCAGACGGGTCGCCGCTGAGCTCAATGCGGAAAAGCACTTTGAGGAATGCGCGCAGGAGGATTTTCAGCATGATGAATCGCTCGGTGAGTGGTGAATGAATGAACCCTGGCAAACGCTTTTTGCTGCCCCGGACTGCTGCAAGCGGCGAACCAGACGGGCGACGAGCAGCGCGGCACGCGGCGCGAGATGATAATAAGAAGAACCAATCGCGGTAAAGAACAGGCTCGTCAACAACCGGGCGAAGCCCGACCGGATCGTCCCCAAAAACAGCACGGTGACGAGCAAAGGCAGGTGGAAAGGCAAGGATTTCATGCTCTGGCTCCTGGGTGAAAGTGGGCGCAGGATGCCGTGATATTAAATATAAAGATACTATTACTTGAACAGTTACTGATGTAACATCAAAAGTATCGTTTACTGATACTTTTCGCCACTACTGTCCGGTAGTTTTCAAGATGAAACCGCTCCAAGCCAGTTCTGACAAG
>CAYMYD010000385.1:0-2015 GCA_964394535.1 uncultured Propionivibrio sp.
GTCGTCGAGGAAATCCTCTACCCGGCGCTGGAGGATTTCCAGATCGACATCATGATTGGCGAAGGCCCGGCGGCACGCTCGGTCAAGCTCGACCTGCCCCCCTTCACCCTGGTCGGCGCAACCACCCGCGCCGGCATGCTGACCAACCCGCTGCGCGACCGTTTCGGCATCGTTTCGCGGCTGGAGTTTTACACGCCGGAAGAGCTCACGCACATCGTCACGCGCTCGGCACAACTGCTTGGCGTTCCGGCTGAACACGGCGGCGCGCTGGAAATCGCCCGTCGTTCGCGCGGCACACCGCGCATCGCCAACCGCCTGCTGCGTCGTGTGCGCGATTTTGCCGAAGTCAAGGCCGGTGGCTGCATCACGCAGGACGTCGCCGATCAGGCGCTGCTGATGCTCGACGTCGACCACGTTGGACTGGACATGATGGACCGCAAGCTGCTCTCGGCGGTCATCGACAAGTTCGGCGGCGGCCCGGTTGGCGTCGACAACCTGGCGGCGGCCATCGGGGAGGCGCGCGACACCATTGAAGATGTGCTCGAACCCTACCTTATCCAGCAGGGTTTCCTGCAACGCACCCCGCGCGGACGCATCGCCACCCCGGCCATCTACCGGCATCTCGGCCTCGGGGCGCCGCAGAACAGCCCGCAGCAGGTACTGGGCCTGGACTGATTACCCCTTTTTCTGTCTCCAGATTGTCACAAACGCTTACACCCTTCTTCGAAAACCGCCTTTAGAATCAGACGCCATGAAGTCCGAAAAAAAACCGAACGTTTTTACCCTCCCCGTCCGCGTCTACTTCGAGGACACCGATGCCGGTGGGGTGGTCTACTACGCCAATTACCTGAAATACCTCGAGCGCTGCCGCACCGAATGGCTGCGTAGCGACGGTCACCAGCAAGGCGAACTGCTGCGCGAGGCGTCCATCGCCTTTGTCGTGCGCAGCATCAGCGCCGACTACCTGAAACCGGCACGGCTGGACGATCTCCTGAGCGTCAGCATGGAAGTTACGCGCATCACCCGTGCGCAGATTTTCTTCCGCCAGTCCATCCGGCGCGGTGACGAGGAACTGCTCACTGCCCAGGTACAAGTCGTTTGCGTCAACCCGGCGCAGATGAAAATTGTCTCGATTCCCACCCTTTTGCGCACCCAACTGGAAGCCATCCAATGAACGTCTCGCAAGACCTCTCCATCCTGCACCTGATCATCAACGCCAGCGCCGTTGTCCAGATCGTCATGTTGCTGCTCTCCGGCGTCTCTTTCATGTCCTGGTACTACATTTTTCGCAAGTGGTTCACCATCCGCAAGGCGCGAACACAGACCGAACAGTTCGAACGCGACTTCTGGAGCGGCGGTGATCTCAACAATCTCTACCAGAGCGCGGTCAACAACCGGCATGGAACCGGCAGCATGGAGCGCGTCTTTGAATCGGGCTTCCGCGAATTCACCAAACTGCGTGGCCAGAAGAATCTCGACCAGAAGGATGTGATCGACGGCTCGCGCCGCGCCATGCGCGCCACCTACCAGCGCGAAATCGACATGCTTGATGCGCATCTGGCCTTCCTCGCCTCGGTCGGCTCGGTCAGTCCTTATGTTGGCCTGTTCGGCACGGTCTGGGGCATCATGCACGCCTTCCGGGGGCTCTCCAACGTGGGTCAGGCCACGCTGGCGGCGGTCGCGCCGGGCATCGCCGAAGCACTGGTCGCCACGGCCATCGGCCTTTTTGCCGCGATTCCGGCGGTCGTTGCCTACAACCGCTTCTCGCACGAAATCGACCGTCTGGCCAATCGTTTTGAATCCTTCATGGAAGAATTCCAGAACATCCTGCAACGGCAGATGCGTTAAATGCCGTGAGGAGTGAAGAGTAAGGAGAAAACCTTGCCGCACTCCTCACCCCTCACTCATTACTCCTCACTCTCATAACCCTATGCGCCAACGCCGACTGAAAAACGAAATCAACGTCGTTCCCTACATCGACGTCATGCTGGTGCTGCTGGTGATCTTCATGGTCA
>CAYMYD010000386.1:0-2015 GCA_964394535.1 uncultured Propionivibrio sp.
GTAGAAAGCGCCAGCCTCCGGCATCAGCATGTCGAAGACATTGACCTCGTGCCACTTGCCGTCGCTGATGTTAATGAAGCTGGGGATGTTGCCGCGCAAGTCGAGCAAGGTATGCATCCGCACCGCTGCCTTGGTCGAACGGAATGGTGCCCACGGAAAAACCGACAGGCACAGGTCGATGGTCGTTGCATCCAGGGCATAAACCGTGTTGTCCAGATCGACGCCGAAGGTCTCGGCCGCATACAGACGCCGCGCAATGCTGATCAGGCTCTGGGCGAAGTCGGCATAGATACGCCAGTCCCTTACGGCGTTCGCATGGGACAGCGTGTTCCGCGCCACCGTGCTGCGAAAACCCATGTGGTACAGCTTGGCCGCCTGACTGCGCAGGCAGGCTTCGATGTCGCGCAGGCTCTCCCGATAGGTCAGTTGCGCAAAGGCCATGCACAGATACTGATCGAGACAGGTGAAGTGCTTGACCTTGTGCTCCCCATCGTAACGGGCGACACAACGGCGAAAAGTGGTCAGCGGCAGATGCGCCATGACCTGCGAAAAAACGAATTTGCCCGTGTTCATGAACACGCTCCGCAGTCCGGTTGGAAGAACCAGAAATGCTACGAGCGACATTCAAATCGAGACCAGCAGCAAACACGGAATAACTCATTTCCTTCAACTTGTTATAAAACAACAGCGTGAGAACGTTGGGACACTACTGATACCCCTCAGTACCCCAGTTGGGACCGTGCGCGGTCCAACAGGTTAACGACAGCAGCGCAGCAAGTAACTCGAAGCGATTCTGGATTTGGCTTGTTTCGAGTTGATCCTTATCACGGTCGTTATCAGACACGCCAAACCTTGCTGTAAATAATTTCCTCGGACATGAAGACCAAGCAGAGTGAGATCGGCTTCTGGCAAAAAACTGGCACAGAAAAAACTGAGCATTAGCTCGCAGCCTTTTGTCAACGCGTCTGACGTGCGATAATCCGCGCCTTCTGTGGCCGCAACGGCCTGTTTTTGCGGGTAGTCGAAATGCCAAAAAACTTATACGAGAAGCTCTGGCAAAGTCATGTCGTGCATGAAGAGGCCGACGGGACGGCGCTGATCTATATTGATCGCCATCTGGTGCACGAAGTCACCAGTCCGCAGGCCTACGAGGGGCTGAAACTGGCCGGACGCAAGCCCTGGCGGGTGTCGTCGATCGTCGCCACGGCCGATCACAATACGCCGACCGATCATTGGGAGCGTGGCATCGAAGACCCGATCTCGCGCCTGCAGGTGGAAACCCTCGACGCCAACATCCGTGAAACCGGTGCGCTGGCCTATTACCCGTTCAAGGACAAGCGTCAGGGTGTCATCCACGTCATCGGCCCGGAAAACGGCGCGACCTTGCCCGGCATGACCGTCGTTTGCGGCGATTCGCATACCAGTACGCACGGTGCTTTCGGCTGCATGGCGCTGGGCATCGGCACGTCCGAAGTCGAACACGTCATGGCGACGCAGTGCCTGTTGCAGAAGAAATCGAAAACCCTGCTGATCAGCGTCGAAGGGCAGCTGGGCAAGGGCGTCAGCGCCAAGGATGTTGCGCTGGCGATCATCGGGCGCATCGGTACGGCGGGCGGTACGGGCCATGCCATCGAATTTGCCGGGAGCGCCATCCGTTCCCTGTCCATGGAAGGGCGCATGACGCTCTGCAACATGGCCATCGAGGCCGGCGCACGCATGGGCTTTGTCGCCGTCGATGACACCACCATCAATTACCTGCGTGGCCGCGATTTCGCGCCCAAGGGTGATGCCTGGGATCGCGCTGTCGCCTACTGGCGCACCCTGCACAGCGACGAGGGGGCGAGTTTTGACCGGACGCTGGAACTGCGCGCTGAAGAGATTCTGCCGCAAGTCACCTGGGGGACTTCCCCGGAAATGGTCGTTTCGATCAAAGGCTGCGTTCCGAACCCGGCCAGGGAGAAAGACCCGGTCAAGCGCGAAGGCATCGAGCGGGCGCTGCAATACATGGGGCTGGA
>CAYMYD010000387.1:0-2010 GCA_964394535.1 uncultured Propionivibrio sp.
CATGGATTCGCCATCGCTCGCCGTACTGACCCGGTAGGACTCCTTTTCCAGGTAAGCCGCCAGCGTGGCACTGGCCACCGGGTCGTCTTCCACGATCAGGATGTGGCTGTGGGTAAACATGTTTTGTTCGGCTCTCTGCTATTTTATTTACATCGTGTTTACATTTTAACGCATTTTGTTCAAGCGTGCCGTAAATCGCGTTCACACTGTTTTCGTAGTCTGTTCCCGAGCTGTTCCTAAAACCAGATCGGGAGACTGAAGCAATGATGAAATTGTGGCGGTGGCTGTGGAATCCGCATCCGCGTTATGCGCTGGGAGTGATTGGCCTGCTGGGGGTGATTCTGGGCGTGGTGTTCGTTGCCGGGGCCAATGTCGCCATGGACATGACCATTTCCGAGGCTTTCTGCATTTCCTGTCATGAAATGCACGACACGCCCTACAAGGAATACATCGAAAAACCGCATTACAAGAATGCCTCCGGGGTCCGCGCCACCTGTGCCGACTGTCACGTGCCGAAAAATCTGGTGCCAAAGGTCTTGAGCAAGTTTGCCGCCAGTACCGAGCTTTACCATTCGCTGATTGGCACCATCGACACCCCGGAAAAATACGAGGAACGCCGTCTGACCATGGCCAAACGGGTGTGGGACAGGATGACCAAGAGCGATTCACGTGAATGCCGTACCTGCCATACCGCCGAAGCCATGGATTTCACCAAGATGAAACAGACCGAAGGGCTGGCACGCATGGAAAAGGGCCTCAAGGACGGTGAGACCTGCATCTCCTGTCACAAGGGGATTGCCCATAACCTGCCGGACATGGCCGGTGGTTATCGGGCGATGATCAAGGAAATTTCCGAGGGCGCGGCACAGGCCAAACCGAAGAAGGGCGATACCCTGTATTCGTTCAAAACCGGCAGCATTTTCCTCGATGTCGCCAATGCCACGCCGGAAGCCAATGGCGACGGCAAGATGCTGGCGGCCTCGCAAGGCAAGGTCGTCGAGACAAAGGGCGACTGGCTCAAGGTCAAATTTGAAGGCTGGCAGCAGGAAGGGGCGGAGCGGGTGCTCTATGCACTGAAGGGACAGCGTATCCTCAATCTCACCCTTGCGCCGGAACTCATGGAAAAGGTGGTCCGCGAGAAATACGTGGAAGACCCGGATACCGGCCTCAACTGGGCCAAGGCTTCGCTGGAGGCCTGGGTTGCGCGTGCTGACATGGCGCCTGACCAGGAAAAGCTGTGGGCCTACGCGGATGAACTTTACCGCGCCACCTGTGGTACCTGCCACAACCTGACCCCGATTGACCATTCGCTGGCCAACCAGTGGCCGGGAACGCTCAACGCGATGAAACGCTTTATTTCCATCGACGACGAGGAATACCGCTTCCTGCAAAAGTATCTGCAATTCAACGCCAAGGACACGAAAGGAAAAGGCAATGGCTGAAGCCGCGTCCCCGACCATCGGCGAACTGGCCGCCAACCGGGCAGCGCTCTATCGGTGGTTCGCCCAGGCCTTCTTCGAGCCGCCATCGCTTGAGTATCTCCACGCCCTGCAAAAAGGGGAGATGGAAAAGCTCTTGCAGTCGCTCGCCGCCTTTCCTGAGGCGAAGTCGGGTGTTGCGGCGATGGAGTGGGCGCTGTCCGACGGCCCGGCGGAACAGGTGGTGAGCACGCTGGGGGCGGCTTTTGTGCGGATTTTCGACGGGCTGGGCGGGCCGCAAATCGCTCCGCCCTATCGCTCCTTTTACGAGAACGACAAAGGCCTGCTCTGCCAGCAGGCAACGGCGGAAATGGATCATGCCCTGCATCAGCACCGGATGCGTCTCGCGGATGATGTGAACGAACCCTCCGATCACCTTGCCATCCAGCTAGAACTCATGTCGCAACTGGCGTTGCGACTGGGTGAGACTGCATCGTCGTCACAGCGTCCCTTGTCGCCCCTGCTGGTCGAGCAACAGGACTTTCTCGCCACGCATTTGCTGGGCTGGGTTCCCCGTTTTGTCGAGCGTCTG
>CAYMYD010000388.1:0-2007 GCA_964394535.1 uncultured Propionivibrio sp.
GTTTCCTGGTTGGACAGGCCGCCCAGGCAGAGGATGAAGAGGATGGTTGCTCCGATATAGGAGACGGTAGCCAGACTTGCAGACATTTGCATTCTCCTTATTTACGGAACATTTCCAGCATGCGCTGGGTGACGGCGAAACCGCCGAACATGTTGATCGTCGATAGCGCGATGGCACCGATGGCCAGCCAGCGGATGACGGCATCCGGGCGATCCGTCACGCCAGCCAGCGGCGGGGCGATCTGCACCAGCGCACCGATGGCGATGATGCTGGAGACGGCGTTGGTCACGCTCATCAGCGGCGTATGCAGCGCGGGTTTGACGTTCCACACGACCATGTAGCCGACAAAGCAGGCCAGCACAAAGACGGTGAAGTGACCGAGGAAGGCTTCTGGTGCGTAGGCGCCGACCAGCCAGAACAGTGCGGCGGCGGCGGCAAACATCGTCGCCATCTTGCCACCGGACATCGGCTCGCTTGGCTCGCCGTGGCCGTGTGACGACTTCTTGGCAGCAGGCGCAGCCGCCGGTTTGGGTGCCGGGGGAGCGGGAAGATTCAGCGGAGGTGGCGGCCAGGTGATTTCACCCTGTTTGATGACCGTGAGGCCACGAATGGCGTCGTCTTCCATGTTCGGGTCAATCTTGTCTTCGGCGACGACCACGCTGCCCGTCTTGACGAGTTCTTCGGTCAGGCGGAAGAGGTTGGTGGCGTAAAGCGTCGAGGACTGCTTGGCCAGACGGCTGGTCAGGTCGGTGTAGGCGATGATTGTCACACCGTGCTTGACCACGGCCTGACCCGGTTCGGTCAGTTCGCAGTTGCCGCCCTGTTCACCGGCCATGTCGACGATGACGCTACCCGGCTTCATGCTCTGCACCATTTCGGCAGTGATCAGCTTGGGCGCGGGTTTGCCGGGGATCAGCGCGGTGGTGATGACGATGTCGGCATCCTTGGCTTCTCGCGCGTACATCTCGCGCTGGGCTTGCTGGAAGCCTTCGCTCATGACCTTGGCGTAGCCGCCGCCGCCGGAACCTTCTTCTTCGTAATCGACCTTGACGAATTCACCGCCCAGCGACTTGACCTGGTCAGCCACTTCGGCGCGGGTATCGTTGGCGCGCACGATGGCACCCAGATTGGCGGCCGTGCCGATCGCGGCAAGACCGGCCACGCCGGCACCGGCGATGAACACCTTGGCTGGCGGCACCTTGCCTGCAGCCGTGATCTGGCCGTTGAAGAAACGACCGAAGGCATTGGCGGCCTCAATGACGGCGCGATAGCCGCTGATGCCGGCCATGGAGGTCAGCGCGTCCATTTTCTGGGCGCGGGAGAGTTGGCGCGGCAGCGAATCGATAGCCAGTACGGTGGCTTTCTTGGCGGCCAGTTGCTGCATCAGATCAGGATTCTGGGCCGGCATGATGAAGGAGACCAGCATGCCGCCTTCTTTCATCATGGCCACTTCGTCGTTATTCGGGCCACGCACCTTGAACACGATGTCGGATGTTGCCCAGAGCTTGGCCGCATCTTCAATGACTTCTGCGCCGGCAGCGCGATAAACGTCGTCGCTGAAGTTGGCAGCATCCCCGGCGCCGGTTTCGACGGCGACCTTGAAACCCTGCTTGATCAGCTTTTCGACGACTTCCGGAACGGTCGCGACGCGCTTCTCGTTCGCAAAGACCTCCCGTGGTACTCCGATAGTCAGTGCCATTCGCTTCTCCATCACTTGATTCGTTCGGGTTGAAAAAACACGGTTTGCCTGACGCAAACCGTTTTGCCGCAGACCGGCAAGGACAAGCAACGGGGGGAAAAGGTGAAGATTTGGCGCGAGCGATGGGTTGCTGGTGCGCTGGTTCCTGATGCTGTCTGATTAACTGTTTTCCCCGACTGGCTTCTTCTTGATGACGATCATCTGGCAGGTCGCAATAGTAACACGACTGGCGAGTGGCATGCTTCAAGAAGAGGCGTGGCACTTTCCCTGACGCGTTACTCAGTCATCATTGATGGCCTGATTGCGCC
>CAYMYD010000389.1:0-2005 GCA_964394535.1 uncultured Propionivibrio sp.
GTGCGGGTTTTTTATTGCCTGCTGAATGACACCCCTGACGACTGGTGACGGAGTTTTCTTTTCTCCGTCCGGGTCGCTTTTTTTGGAACCCCGCACCGAACATGCTCCAGGTCGAATACCGTGCCATCGGCACCCTGATTCCCTACGCCAGAAATGCCCGCACGCATTCCGAGGCGCAGGTGGCCAAGATTGCGGCCAGCATTGTCGAATACGGCTGGACGAATCCGATCCTGGTTGATGGCGATAATGGCATCATTGCCGGACATGGGCGACTGGCGGCGGCCCGCAAGCTGGCGCTGGCCGAAGTGCCGGTGATTGAACTCGCCCACCTCTCACCGACGCAAAAGCGTGCCTACCTCATTTCCGACAACCGGCTGGCACTCGATGCCGGGTGGGATGAGGAAATGCTCTCACTGGAACTCGCCGAACTGGCCGAGGCGGGATACGAGCTGGCGCTGACCGGATTTGATGACGCCGAAATTGCCCGGCTGCTGGCCGCCGATGTCACTTTGGGCGATGAGGCGGACGAGGCTCAGGAAAGCGATACGCCCGATGCCGCCGACGACATTCCGGCGCTCCCGGCAACACCCGTCTCACGTCCCGGCGATGTCTGGCAGTTGGGCGCGCATCGCGTTATCTGCGGCGATGCCGCCGATGTCGAGGTGGTTGCGTCCCTGATGGATGGCGAGCAGGCGGCACTCTGTTTCACCTCGCCACCTTACGGCAACCAGCGCGACTATACGAACACCATCATCGACTGGGACGCCCTGATGCGCGGCGTCTTTGCCATTCTGCCCATGGCTCCGAATGCTCAGGTTCTGGTCAACCTCGGTCTCATCCACCGTGATCAGGAAGTTATCCCGTACTGGGATGGCTGGCTCGACTGGATGCGCACCCAGGGCTGGCGACGTTTTGCCTGGTACGTCTGGGATCAGGGGCCGGGCCTGCCGGGCGACTGGAACGGCCGACTGGCCCCGGCCTTTGAATTCGTCTTCCACTTCAACCGCAAGTACAGTGAGCCGCGCCGCCCCAACAAGATCGTGCCCTGCCTCTATGCCGGGCGTGACACCCATCTGCGCGGCGACGGCACCAGCGCCGGGGGAATGAGAAACAAGGATGGCAGCAAGACCGCCTGGAACCATGTCGGCCAGGTCACCCAGGAAACCAAGATTCCGGATGCGGTGATGCGCATCATGCGGCACAAGGGCAAGATCGGGCAGGACATCGATCACCCGGCTGTGTTTCCGGTGGCACTGCCGGAATTCGTACTGGAGTCCTACACCGACGCGGGCGAGATCGTGTTCGAGCCTTTCTGTGGCTCGGGCACATCCATCCTCGCGGCCCAGCGTAACGGGCGAGTGATCCGGGCGACGGAGATCGCCCCCGAGTACGTCGACGTGACGATCAAACGCTTCCAGCAGAATTTTCCCGAAGTACCGATCAGCCTGGCAGCCACCGGGCAAGCCTTCGAGAAAGTCGCCCTTGAACGATTGGGAGTGCCGGCATGAGTCTTTCCTGGTTTGCAGACAAGATTGAGCCGTGGCCAACGGCGAGGCTCGTGCCTTATGCCAGAAATGCGCGCACACATTCCGACGCACAGGTCGCGCAAATCGCCGCCTCAATCGCCGAGTTCGGCTTTACCAACCCGATTCTGGCCGGAAGTGACGGGGTCATTGTCGCTGGCCACGGGCGGCTGGCGGCCGCACAAAAGCTCGGTATTGAAACGGTGCCGGTGGTCGTGCTCGACCATCTGACACCGACACAGCGTCGGGCGCTGGTCATCGCCGACAACCGCATCGCCGAGAACGCGGGCTGGGACGAGGCGATGCTGCAGATCGAACTCGCCGCCTTGCAAGAAGACAGCTTTGATCTTTCGCTGACCGGGTTTGACGCCGACGCCCTGGCCGATCTGCTGGCCGGAGAGGAAACGACAAACGACGGGCAGACGGACGATGATGTAGCCCCGGAAATCCCGGAAATCCCCATCTCCCGTCCCGGAGAGGTG
>CAYMYD010000390.1:0-1996 GCA_964394535.1 uncultured Propionivibrio sp.
CGCAGCAGGTCAATGACGGCGTTACTCAACTGAAGCACAGTGCCGAGCAGATCGGTCACGACACTGCCGAGATGAGCAGTATCATCGCGGCCAACGTTGCCACCGTCGAGGAACTGACCGTCAGCATCAACCTCATCGCCGACAACAGTGCGGAAGCCCGCGACAATATCGAAAAAACCAGCCAGATATCCAGCAGCAGCGCCAAGGCCGTCGAACATGCCGCTACTGAAACGGGCCGTGTTCAGGGCGCCATGACCGGCGTTGGCGATACCATGAGCGACATGGCGCAGCGTTCCAAGGAAATCAGCAGCATCGTCGGCGTCATCAAGGAAATTGCCGATCAGACCAACCTGCTGGCACTCAACGCCGCCATCGAAGCCGCGCGGGCTGGAGAGCAGGGGCGCGGCTTTGCGGTCGTGGCGGATGAAGTGCGCAAACTGGCCGAGCGTACCGGGCAGGCCACCGTGGAGATCAGCGGGATGATCAGCGCTGTCGGCGCAGATACGGAGACTGCGCTGTCTCATATCGAGGCGACACAGGCCACCGTGCGCGGCAGTGTGGAAAGCACCGCCAAAGCGGTCGAGCAAATTCACGCCATGCGCACCAATATGGATGTGGCAGTCGCCAGCATGGCCCAGATTGCCGAGGCCACGCGGGAACAATCGATTGCCGTGACGGAAATTGCCGAATCTGCCGAAAAGATCAGCATCAAGACACAGTCCACGGATGCACAGGTGCAACAAACGGCAAACGCCTTGAATCACCTACAGAACCGGGCCGACGATCTGCTGGCGGTGGCCAACCGTTTCCGGCTCTAAATATGCGGTATCCCCTGGTTTTTTGCCCACATTTGTCTATAGTGAAACCGTGCTGTGATCTGCGGTGAATCCAGCCGGAAGTGGTAGTGCCAACCGTGCTTCTGGGAGACTCTATGGCACTTTGTTCCATGCGTTTTACACAGATGATCGGGTAGCAAGCCAAACGGCGTCAAGCCGATTCCTCCGGCCAAGTGTGCCGGTGTAGAGGTTCCGGAAGCCCATGCCATCCCCGGCATGGGCTTTTCAGTGAAAGTCTGGATGTTGATGAAAATTCGCTGGATCAACTCAATCGCGGTGCTCTGCCTGCTCGCAGGGAGTGAGCTGTCTTTTGCCCAGGGCGTCTATGTCATTCGGGGCGAGAACGGCCCGATCTTTACCAATCAGGCCGTGCCCGGTGCCAAGGAAGTGAAACTACCACCGCTCAGCGTCGTGCCGCCGGTCAAGGATCATCGCCCTGCCGAAGCCACCCCGCCGCCGCCGACCCCACTGGCGGCACCTCAGAATGAGGCCGCCGTGAGCAACTATGACAGTTTCGCCATCGTCACACCCGAAAACAATGGTAGCGCGGCGATCAACAACGCCTTTACCGTGCGCCTGTCCCTGACACCGGCTCTGCAACTGGGGGCGGGGCACGCCTTTGCCGTCAGCCTCAACGGCCAGCCGCTGCCCCAGCGCTTTACCTCGACCGAATTCACAATTCCCCGGGCCTTCTGGGGCGATACGCTGCCGGCGGAAAACCAGCACATGCTACTGGAAGTCAGTATTGTTGATGCCCGGGGAGAGGTGTTGCAAAGGGCCGCCCCGGTACGCTTTCTGGGGCGTTTTGTCATCCTCCATCCCCGTCCGTTGCGCCCCAGCCCACCGCCGGTGCCGCCGGTGCGTCGTCCGCCACCGCCCGCCGTCAATGAGCCAGCGGCACCCGCCATCGTCCACGGCTTGCCACAAAAGCGGCCTTAGCCTTCCGCAAAGCCTGGCAGCCAGTGCGTTGCCGGGGCGTATTGCGGCGTCGCCAGCGTGCCCTGAAACAGGGCTTCGATGACCGGCGTTTCCCGCCAGGGCTGGCCCATGAAGCGCAGACCGATTTCTTCCACCAGGGTGCCTTGCCAGTAGTGGTTCGACACCTCGTCGAGGGTCGACAAGTTCAGGCTGTGCGGCAGACGCAGGTAATCCAGCCAGCT
>CAYMYD010000391.1:0-1981 GCA_964394535.1 uncultured Propionivibrio sp.
CAAGGAGACGGTGGCGAAGTACGGTAACGAGGCGGTCTATGTCAATTATGCCACCGGGACGCTGGGGAGTCGCTTCCTGCGCTCTTCGGCGTTTTTCTCGCTGCCCGCACGGCTGATGAACTGTTATGGCGGCCACCTGAAGTTCTACAACAGCTACAGCACCGCGCAGATTACCGACGGGATGCGCTTCACCTACGGTGATTCGTCCGGCAACGATCTTTCCGACATGGCCAATACCCGCCTGATCGTGAGTTTCGGTGACAGTCAGGCGGAAACCAAGATGAGCGGTGGCGGTGGTACCTATCATCTGGCCGAAGCACGTCGCCGTTCCGGGGCGCGCATGATCGTCATCGATCCGCGTTACAGCGATACGGCAGCCACTCACGAAGACGAATGGATTCCGATCCGTCCGGGCACCGACGTGGCGCTCTGCGCCGCAATCGCTCACGTGCTGATCACCGAAAACATGGTCGATCAGGCCTTCCTCGACAAATACTGCGTCGGCTACGACGAAAAGACGCTACCCGCTTCGGCCCCGAAAAACGGCCACTACAAGGCCTATATCCTCGGCCAGGGCGACGACGGTATCGCCAAGACGCCGGCTTGGGCCAGCGCGATTACCGGCGTTCCGGCCGAGCGCATCATCAAGCTGGCGCGCGAGATCGGCACGACCAAGCCTTGCTGCATCCAGCAGGGCTGGGGGCCGCAGCGTCACTCGAACGGCGAAATCCAGGTGCGGGCCATCGCCATGCTGGCGATTCTGACCGGTAACGTCGGTATTTCCGGCGGCAACAGCGGTTCTCGGGATTCGAGCTTTGGTTTCCCGTTCGCGCCTTATGCGACATTGCCCAATCCGGTGAAAACCACGATTTCCGTCTTCATGTGGACCGACGCCATCTGGCGGCACCATGAAATGACCGACAAGACCGACGGCGTGCGTGGTGCCGAACGGCTGAAGGCGCCGATCAAGTTCATCTGGAATTATGCCGGCAACACCCTGATCAACCAGCACTCGGACACCAACCGCACGCACGAGATTCTGTCCGACGACACGAAGTGCGAAATGATCGTGGTGATCGAAAACCACATGACCTCGTCGGCCAAATACGCCGACATCCTGCTGCCCGACCTGACCGGAGCAGAGCAACCTGACATCGCGATTGACAACCATGGGGCCAACATGGGCTACCTGATTTATTGCGAAAAGGCGACCGAGCCGATGTTCGAATGCAAGGGCATTTACGAGATCCTTTCCAGTATTGCTGCCAAACTTGGGCCGGAGGTGCATCAGAAATTTACCGAAGGCCGTACCCAGGAAGAATGGTTGCGCCACCTCTACGAGCAGTCACGCGCCAAGGACAAGCTGCTGCCGGATTTCGACACCTTCCGCAAACAGGGCATCCTGAAACGCAAGAACCCGGCCGGACATTTCATCGCCTACAAGAAGTTCCGCGATGACCCGAAGGCCAATCCGCTGAAAACCCCCTCCGGCAAGATCGAGATTTATTCCGAGAAACTGGCCGAATACGCGCGGACCTGGAAACTGGCCAAGGACGAGGTGATCCATCCGCTGCCGGTCTACGCACCGACTTTTGAAGGTTGGGACGATCCTCTGCGCAAGGAATTGCCGCTGCAACTCATCGGCTTCCACCACAAATCCCGCACTCACTCGACCTACGGTAACGTTGAAGTGCTGAAGGCGGCGGTTCGTCAGGAAGTGTGGATCAATCCGATTGACGCCAAGCCACGCGGTATCAAGAACGGCGATATGGTCCGTGTGTTCAACAAGCGCGGTGAAACGCGGCTGTCGGCCAAGGTCACACCGCGCATCATGCCCGGCGTGACGGCGATGGGGCAGGGCGGGTGGCTGATGCTCGACGAAAAGGGAATCGACCAGAACGGCTCAATGAACATCCTGACCACGCAGCGTCCTTCGCCACTGGCCAAGGGTAATCCACAGCACACCAATCTCGTGGAAATC
>CAYMYD010000392.1:0-1979 GCA_964394535.1 uncultured Propionivibrio sp.
ATTTCGCCGACCATCAGCACCGACCCTCGGGAGCCATCGCCGATCTGGCGAATCGAGGCATTGGCCTGATGCGCCTTGTCCACGCCGACACCGACTTGAGCAACGACCCCGGCCATGCTTGCAACCGCATTGCTGGCGCTGGCTTGCCCTGCCTTACCAGCAGCCCGCCGAGATGCCGGACAAGGAATACGATCTGTGGCTATGCACCGGACGTGTGCTTGAACACTGGCATACCGGCTCGATGACGCGACGGGTCGCCGAATTGCACAAGGCGGTGCCGGAAGCGCAGGTCTTCATGCACCCGGATGACGCCAAAAAACGCGGTCTGCAGCGCGGCATGCAGGTTAAGGTCAAGTCGCGGCGCGGCGAAATTCTGGCGCGGATTGAAACCAAGGGACGCAACAAGCCGCCGGTGGGGCTGATCTTTGTCCCCTTCTTCGACGAATCGCGGCTGGTCAACAAGCTGACGCTCGACGCCACCTGCCCGATCTCGAAAGAAACCGACTACAAGAAGTGTGCAGTCAAAGTGGTGAAGGCTTAGAGACCGTGAGGCGTGGGGGCGATGAGTGAGGCGTAAAATCGCCCGGAGTTTCTCCCCCTCACGCTCGCCTTGGTCTTTTACTGTTCATTTTTTACTGCTCAATCAATGAAAAAAACACGCCCTGCCGAAAAAACCAGCGCCGCCGAATCCCCGGCGTCGTTGGCGCGGCGCAAGTTTGTCAACAGTATCGCTGCCGCGGCTGGGGGCGGGTGTTTGCTGGCGCTCGGTAGCGGGCTATATTCGCGGCAGGCCTCGGCTTTGCCGGCACAGGCCATCCGGCCACCGGGAGCCTTGCCGGAAAAGGATTTTCTGGCCGCCTGTGTGCGTTGCGGCCTGTGCGTGCGCGATTGTCCCTACCACACGCTGAAACTTGCCGACCTGGGTGATCCGGTGGCGACCGGTACGCCGTATTTCACGGCGCGCGAAATTCCCTGTGAAATGTGCGAGGACATCCCCTGCGTCAAGGTCTGCCCGACCGGTGCACTGGATCGTTCGCTGACCGACATCACCAAGGCGCGCATGGGGGTGGCGGTACTCATCGACCAGGAAAGCTGTCTCAACTATCTGGGCTTGCGCTGTGACGTCTGCTACCGGGTCTGTCCGGTGATCGACAAGGCGATTACCATCGAAACACGGCACAATCCGCGTTCCGATCGTCATGCCTTCCTGATTCCCACCGTCCATTCCGAAGCCTGCACCGGCTGCGGCATGTGCGAGAAATCCTGTGTGCTGCCGATTCCGGCGATCAAGGTGTTGCCGCGTCCGTTGGCGCAGGGCGAGCTTTCCGCGCACTATCGCAAGGGCTGGGAGGAAAAGGCGATCCACGGTGAATCGCTGATCGGTGAACAGGTCAGGATGCCGGTGCGTGGTTTTGAAGGAACCACGGCCGGGCGCCAAGCCACGGAAACGGTCATCGTTCCGCATGGTCCGGATCGTCCCTTGCCCTCTGCGCCTGCTCCAGCACCCGCACCCGCCGGTAGCAAGGCAACAGTGGGAATCAAGTCCAACTGGAAGCCGTGATCATGGCCGACATCGCCCCTACCTCTACCGTCCCGCAACGTTCCTTCTGGCAACGTCAGCGCTGGTTATTGCTGCGCCGCATCAGTCAACTGACGATTCTGCTGCTCTTTCTGGTTGGGCCGTGGTATGGGGTCTGGATCATGAAAGGCAACCTGTCGGCCTCGCTGATTCTCGATACGGTTCCGCTGACCGACCCGATGCTGTTCCTGCAGACACTGGTGGCCGGACACTGGCCGGAAACCACGGCGATCACTGGCGCCGTGATCATGCTGGTGTTTTATCTGCTGCTCGGTGGCCGGGTGTTCTGCAGTTGGGTCTGCCCGGTCAATATGGTGACTGACGCCGCCGCCTGGCTGCGCCGCAAGCTTGGCATCAAGACGGGTCGAGTACCCGATGCCAACACCCGCTACTGGCTGCT
>CAYMYD010000393.1:0-1978 GCA_964394535.1 uncultured Propionivibrio sp.
GGAAAGCTGTTGCGTCATGGTCTTCATGGGTCTGACACCTCGATCTGGTTTCTGGATATTGTGAAATGCGTTGGCGACGCCTTGCTGTCGCGTGAACGGACGCAAAGCTACTATATCTAGTTGCGACAGGCAAGTGGATAACTAGATATAGTTGTTGGCAGTTTTCCACAAGCACGAAAATCAGCTTTGAAATCACGCAGCTAGGGAATCGTGGCCCTGCAGGATTTTCCTTTTTCGGAGAGATTGGCGGCGGATGCGCCGACCTCAATCGTGCCGACAGGCGATGGAGTTTTCGTTATGGAGGCGCTGATTTATTCCCCTCGCCCGCAAGCGGGCGAGGGGAGAAAAACAGAGGCGCTGATTTTTTTCATAGGACAGCCTGAGCCTGCTAGACTGCAAGCCTATTTGGAAAACGCCTCTTGATGGAAACGCTTCCGGTTGTTTTGATACTGCTAGGCGCTTCAGTCGCGTCGGTCATTCTGTGTCGGCGTTACAGCCTGCCGCCGATTCTGGGTTATCTGCTGGTCGGCACGATTTCCGGCCCGCATGCGCTCAGTGTGCTGGAAAATTTCGAGGCAGCCGAACATCTGGCCGAATTCGGCGTCGTCTTCCTGATGTTCTCGATCGGTCTCGAATTCTCCCTGCCGCGCCTCATTGCCATGCGGCGCATCGTGCTCGGCCTGGGTTGCCTGCAAGTGCTGGTCTCGATTCTGTGCGTCACGGTGATCGGGCAATTCATCGGCATGAGCTGGCAGGCCGGGGTGGCGCTGGGCGGTGTGCTGGCGATGTCCTCGACCGCCGTGCTGACCAAGCTCCTGAGCGAAAGAATGGAAATCGGTGCCGCGCACGGGCGTGAAGTGATGGGCGTGCTGCTCTTTCAGGATCTGGCGGTGATTCCGCTTTTGATCCTCATTCCGGCCTTTTCGCAGCCGCCAGAGCTTCTTTTTGTGACGATGGGCAAGGCCCTGTTCAAATCCGTCGTCTTGCTGACGCTGGTGTTCATCCTCGGCAAACAGTTGCTGCGCCGCTGGCTGATGGTCGTGGCACGCGGCAAATCGGCCGAACTCTTCGTGCTCAACGTGCTTTTTGTCACACTGGGACTGGCCAGCGTGACGCAAGCCATCGGCCTGTCGATGTCGCTGGGCGCGTTTGTTGCCGGCATGCTGATCTCGGAAACCCAGTTCCGGCATCAGGTGGAGGAAGACATCAAGCCCTTCCGCGACGTGTTGCTGGGGCTTTTTTTCATCACCGTCGGCATGATGCTCGACTTTTCGCTGGTGCTGCATCATCTGGCCATCGTGCTGCTGGTGCTGTGCGCCTTCATGCTGGCGAAATTCGCCCTGATTTTCGGCCTTTCCCGGCTGGTTGGCTCGCAAACCGGCGTTGCCATGCGTACCGGGCTGTGGCTGTGCGCGGGGGGTGAATTCGGCTTTGTCCTGCTCTCCGGTATCCGCGAACATGCGGTCGCCTCCACGGCGGCGACGCAGATCGTCCTTGCCGTGCTGGTGCTGTCGATGCTGCTGGCACCGCTGGTCGTGCTGTTCAGTGATCGACTGGTGCTGCGCTTTACCGCCAACGAATGGTTGTCGCGCTCCCTGGCCCTGACCTCGCTGGCGGCGCGTTCGATGACCACCGAAAAGCACGTGCTGATCTGCGGTTACGGACGCAGCGGCCAGTATCTGGGCCGTTTCATGGCACAGGAGGGGGTGAATTTCGTGGCCCTCGACCTGGACCCGGATCGGGTACGGGAAGCCGCCGCCGCCGGGGAAAACGTCGTTTACGGCAATGCCATGCGCCGGGAAAACCTGATCGCAGCCGGGATCAACCGCGCCAGCGTGGTCGTCATTTCCTTTGCCGATACCCGCGCGGCCGAGATCGTGCTGGAACATGTGCGGGTGCTGGTACCGGAGTTGCCGGTCATCGTGCGCAGCATTGACGAGAAGGATCTCGATCTCCTGCAACGCAGCGGTGCTGCCGA
>CAYMYD010000394.1:0-1972 GCA_964394535.1 uncultured Propionivibrio sp.
CAGACGTGTGCTCTTCCGATCTGATGCGCTGGAAACAGCCAAAACAGTATCTGGCGCAGATTGCCACCGCCCGGCCCGTGCAAGATGAATTCCCCGTTGCGGCCGACGAACTTCCTTTTGAATTCATGATGAACGCCCTGCGCCTCAATCAGGGTTTTGCGCCCTCGCTCTATGAGCAGCGTACCGGGCTGGCGCTGTCGGGCATCCTTCCGGTTTTGCAGCAAGCCGCCCGCCTGGGGCTGCTCGACTACAATACCGAGCGCATCGCCCCGAGCAAAACCGGGCAACGCTTTCTCAACCGCTTGCTGCAACTGTTTCTGAAAAATCCTGAAAACCTCTGAAAGGAACGTATGGGCGCCATCGGCAATTTTTTATGGTTCATCCTTGGCGGCGCACTGATGGGACTCTCCTGGTGGCTGATGGGGCTGCTGGCCTTCATCACCATTGTCGGCATCCCGTGGGGGAAAGCCTGTTTCGTCATCGGGCAGTTCGCCTTCTTTCCCTTCGGCAAGGAGGCCATAAGCCGCAAGGAACTGAACCAGCAGGGCGACATCGGCACCGGCGCGCTGGGACTCTCGGGCAACATCATCTGGTTCATCCTCGCCGGTGTCTGGCTGGCGCTGGGACACGTCGCCTCGGCCATCGCCTGCTTCGTGTCGATCATCGGCATTCCCTTTGGCATACAGCACCTCAAACTCGCCGGCATCGCCCTGGCCCCGATCGGCAAAACCATCGTCCCCAAGGAAGTCGCCCAAGCCGCCCGCCAGCGCAACGCCGAGGCGACGGTGCGCGAACTGCGGAAAGAAGAGTAGTACCTCCCCCTTCCCGTTATAATTCCGCCCCCTTTCTTTCCGACACAAGCTCATGTCCGATCTTCTTGCCAATCTCAACCCTGAACAACTCGCTGCGGTCACCCTGCCGCCACAGCATGCGCTGATCCTCGCCGGGGCAGGAAGCGGCAAGACGCGGGTGTTGACCACGCGCATTGCCTGGCTGATTTCGACCGGGCAGACGAGTCCGCATGCCATCCTTGCCGTCACCTTCACCAACAAGGCGGCCAAGGAGATGCTCGCCCGCCTTTCGGCGATGCTGCCGATCAATCCGCGCGGACTGTGGATCGGCACTTTTCACGGTCTGTGCAATCGTCTGTTGCGTGCCCATCACCGCGATGCCAATCTGCCCGCGACCTTTCAGATCCTCGATTCCGCCGATCAGTTGGCCGCACTCAAACGCCTGCTGAAAACGCTCAATGTTGACGATGAGAAATTCCCGCCGCGCGAACTGGCCAGTTTCATCAACGCGCACAAGGAGCAGGGCATCCGCGCCGCGCAGGCCGAAGCCTGGGATGACTACACCCGCCGCCGTGTCGAGCTGTACGCCGAATACGAAACCCAGTGCCAGCGCGAAGGCGTCGTCGATTTTGCCGAACTCCTGCTGCGCTGCTACGAGCTGCTCAATCGCCACGAACCGCTGCGGCGGCATTACCAGTCACGCTTCCGGCACATCCTGGTCGACGAGTTTCAGGATACCAACGTCCTCCAGTACCGCTGGCTCAAGCTGCTGGCCAGCCATGACGGCAGCGCCCCATCAGCCGAGGGGGCCTGCCTGTTCGCCGTCGGCGACGACGATCAGTCGATCTACGCTTTCCGGGGTGCCGAAGTCGGCAACATGCGCGCGCTCGAAAGTGAATTCCAGGTCAAAAACGTCATCCGTCTGGAACAGAACTACCGCTCGCACGGCAACATCCTCGACGCGGCCAATGCGCTGATCAAGAACAATCGCAGCCGTCTGGGCAAGAATCTATGGACCGACGCCGGTGCTGGCGAGCCGATCCGCGTCTTTGCGGGCTTTTCCGACCTCGACGAAGCGCGCTTCATTGTCGAAGAGGTACGAGAACTGGTTCGTGACGGGGTATCACGCCAGCAGATCGCCCTGCTCTACCGCTCCAACGCCCAGTCGCGGGCGCTCGAAC
>CAYMYD010000395.1:0-1963 GCA_964394535.1 uncultured Propionivibrio sp.
GCGAAATGGCAGCCGGTACGCTACATCCTGCTGGTGGTCAATCATCTGCTTGAGCCGTTCGCCAAGGCCTTGTGGGATAACGAAATCAGCCACTATGCCGAAAATGCCGAGCAGTTCGTCTGGGAAAAGAAGACCTTCTTCGCAGGTGTTTATCAGTGTGTGGTGGTTCGGCATAAGAACTGAAGCGTGATCCGTTCTGGTGTTTTCCGGGCTGACAGCAGGAGGCCGGTTTTGGGCTGCCTGAATACTTTCCTGACGGTCTGCGCATGAGTTTCTTTTCTGCACCGAGTGCATCCTGGCGGCAGTGGCGTCCGGTATGGCGTATCGAAACCTTGGCGCTGATTGCCAGCCTGTTTTTTGCGCTGGCCAGTAACCGGCTGTTCTGGCAATCGGCCTTGCAAGCTTACGATCTGGCGCAACCCGGCACCTGGCTGTTTGTTGCCGGAATGTTTGTGGCCCTCGGTGCCCTGCATTTCATCCTGTTCTGCTTTCTGTTCAACCGCTGGACGGCCAAGCCACTGCTCGGCCTGCTCATTGTGGCAACGGCCTTTGCCACGTACTACATGGGTGCCTTCACGGTCTTTTTCGACCCCAGCATGTTGCGCAACGTACTACGCACCGATGTGGCCGAGGCGAGTGAATTATTCACCTTCAGCATGCTGCCGCATCTGCTGCTTCATGCCGTCCTGCCGTTGTTGCTACTGTCACGAGTACGTCTGCATCGTGATTCGTTCGGACGGGCGCTCTTTATCCGTTTGATCAGTCTTTTGCTGGCCGTTCTTGTCGGTGCTAGTGCGTTGATGGCGGTATTCCAGGATCTGGCACCGCTGATGCGTAACCGAAAGGAAGTTCGCTACCTGATTACGCCGGGCAACTACCTCTATTCGCTGGCTGTTGTGCTGAAAGGAGATGCTGATTCAGCGCGGCAGGAACGGATGCTCATCGGGCCTGATGCGACAAAGGCGGACAGTTGGCAACAACGCCGCAAGCCGGTGCTTTTTGTCATGGTTGTTGGTGAAACAGCGCGTGCGGCCAACTGGGGACTTTCGGGGTACGCGCGTCAAACGACCCCGGAACTGGCCCAACTCGACGTGATCAATTTCAGCCAGATGACAAGCTGCGGTACCAATACCGAAGTTTCCCTGCCCTGCATGTTTTCGGTTTACGGACGACGGAACTACGACGAAAAGAAGATTCGCAACAGCGAATCCTTGTTGAACGTGCTTGAGCGCGCTGGAATCAAGGTGATTTGGCGCGATAACCAGTCAGGTTGCAAAGGGGTTTGCACGGGTGTCGAAGAGTTTCCGCCGGTCCGGGATGCGGAGCTGTGCGAGAGTGATCGCTGCTACGACGAAATCCTGCTACGCGGTCTTGAAGCACGGCTTGCCGAAGTGAAGGGTGACTTGGTGCTGGTTCTGCATCAGATCGGTAACCACGGCCCCGCCTATTACAAGCGCTACCCACCGGCTTTTCGCAAGTTCGAGCCGGTCTGTGAAACCAGCGACCTGGCCAAATGCTCGCGCGAAGCCGTCGTCAATACTTTCGACAATGCCTTGCTTTACACTGACCACATGCTGGCGCAGACGATTACTTTTTTGAAAAAGCAGGAAGCGAAGTTCGATACGGCAATGATCTACGTTTCCGATCACGGCGAATCGCTCGGGGAGAACGGCTTATACTTGCACGGCATTCCCTACTCGATTGCGCCGAAGGAGCAAACCGAAGTGCCGATGGTGATGTGGTTTTCTCCAACTTATGCACAGAGTTTCTCGCTCGATCCGGCTTGTCTGCGGCAGCGCGCGACGCAGGCCGCCTCGCACGACAACCTGTTTCATTCGGTTCTGGGCCTGCTTGACATCAAGACCGCTGTCTATGATGCCTCGCTCGATTTGGCGAAGGAGTGTCGGTCAGGCGGACAGTCAGTGGCTGCGTCTCCGGCGCAAAAATAAAAACAGCGTCCGGC
>CAYMYD010000396.1:0-1959 GCA_964394535.1 uncultured Propionivibrio sp.
CGGTAGAAAGCCAGGCTGCCGTTCAGGTTGGGATCGTCCTCCACCGGCTGTCCGGCTTCGTCGAAAGCTCGCCGCTCGCGGATTTCGATGCCGAGCTTGTCGCACAGCTCCTCGAAGTCGGCAATGGTGAAGAAGCGCACGTTGGGCGTTTCGTACCATTCATACGGCAGGTCTTCGGAAACCGGGACGTGGCCGTTGGCAATCGCGGCACGGTTGGCACGGTAGGCGAAATTCGGGAAGCTGATCACCGCCTCTTCGGCCACCCGCAGCATTTCGGAGAGGATGCGCTCGGTGGCCAGGATGGCCTGGAGCGCTTGCGAGATGATGACGTGGTTGAAGGACTGATCCTCGAAACCGGCCAGCCCGCCTTCGATGTCCATCTGCAGGACGTCAACCCCGTTATTGATGCAGGCAAGCACCTGCTGCGGGTCGATCTCGACACCATAACCGCTGACGCCACGGGTTTCGCGCAGATAGCGCAGCAGGCTGCCGTCGCCGCAGCCGAGGTCGAGCACCCGCTCTCCGGCGGGAATCCAGTCGGCGATGACGGCGAAGTCGAAGCGCTGGCGTTCGTGTTTGCTGAGTTGGGAGAGGTTCATACCGTGATGTTCTCCAGATAGGCACGCAGCACGGCGTGATAGTGCGCATCGTCGAGCAGGAAGGAATCGTGCCCGGCATCGCAGTCGATTTCGGCGTAGGTGACGCGCCGCCGGTTGTGCAGCAGGGCAAAAACGATCTCGCGCGAACGTGCCGGTGAAAAGCGCCAGTCCGTCGAAAAGCTGGCGATGAAGAAGTCGGCCCTGGCCCGTGCCAGTGCGGCAGTCAGGTCGCCGTCGTAGGCGTAGGCCGGGTCGAAATAGTCGAGCGCCTTGGTGGTCAGGAGATAGGTGTTGGCGTCGAAGAAACCGGCGAATTTGTCACCCTGATAGCGCAGATAGGATTCGATCTCGAAGTCGATGTCGTAACTGAACTGGTGTTCCTCGTTACGCATCTGGCGACCGAACTTGTCGTTCATCTGGTCGTCGGACAGATAGGTGATATGGCCGATCATGCGTGCCAGACGCAGGCCATTGCGTGGAACCACACCGTGTTCCGCGTAGTGTCCGCCGTAGAACTCCGGGTCGGAAAGAATCGCCTGTCGTGCCACCTCGTTGAAGGCGATGTTCTGCGCCGAAAGCTTGGGGGCCGAGGCGATGGCGACGACGTGGCGGACCCGCTCCGGAAATTGCAGACTCCATTCGAGCGCCTGCATGCCGCCGAGGCTGCCGCCGATGACGGCTGCCCAGGTGCCGATGCCGAGGTGGTCAGCGAGACGCGCCTGCGCCAGCACCCAGTCCTCGACGGTGACCAGCGGAAAATCCGCGCCAAAGCGTTTGCCGGTTTTGGGATTGATCGACAGCGGGCCGGTCGAACCATAGCAGCCGCCGAGGTTGTTGACGCCGACGACAAAGAATTTGTTGGTATCGAGCGGCTTGCCGGGACCGACGAGGTTGTCCCACCAGCCGAGGTTCTTCGGATTGTCGGCATAGACACCGGCCACGTGATGCCCGCCGGACAGGGCGTGGCAGACCAGCACGGCGTTGGACGCTGCAGGATTGAGCGTGCCGTAGGTTTCATAAATCAGCCCGAAACCCGGCAGTTCATCGCCGCTTTTCAGGACAATCGGCGCTTCCGAGCGAAACCAGCTGGGAGCGACGATACCGATGGAGTTTTCTTGGGACATGGGGTTCAAGTGAAAGGTGAAAAGTGAAAAGTGAAAAGTGAAAGTGACGTGATCAGTTCTTCACTTTTCACGCCTCACCTTTCACGGCTTCTAGGCATTCAATCGTTCCAGCGCTTCTTGTATCTTGGTCGATTCTTCCAGCTTGACGATGCGGCGGACGGCCGGGATCAGCTCGGAAATATTGCTCTGCTTGATCTTCTGCTTGACCTCGGGAATCTGTGCCGGGAACATCGAGA
>CAYMYD010000397.1:0-1957 GCA_964394535.1 uncultured Propionivibrio sp.
TCCTTTTCATAATCAATGCGCTAAATGTGGCGCACTGATTTGTGCCACTACATTTCGTTTTTTCTGATCGGTTTTCCTGAGTCGGCCTATTCGTTCAGATGTTTCAGAATCTTGGGTGGGATGGGTGCGCCGATGGCTTTGAGGAGTTTGGCGGCGTTGCCCTTGATGTCGGTACGCAACCAGACGGTCTGGCCCTTCATACGCACCGGCACGGCGCGCACCTCGGCGAGTTCGCGCATGGCCTCCACGACCGTCAGCGGGCGGGGCGAGATGATGTCCTGATCGATGGCCAGGCTGTCGAGTTCGACGGCTTTCTGGCGTAACAGCCGGGTCATCTGCGCTTCGCAGAAGTAGGCCAGGAAACACAGGGTCAGATGGCCGACAATGCGCTCATCGCTCCAATGGAAGATGGGGCGGGCACGCAGATTGCCCTTGATCTCGCCGAAGGCGTCTTCGACCACCCACAGATTCTTGTAGGCGGTGATGATCTCTGGCAGTGTCATGGTCTGAACGTTGGTCACGATGCCGAAGAACCCGTCTTTCCGGGCAGCGGCCTCTATGGCCGCGACGTTGATGGTTGGTTGTCCGGATTCCAGTCCGCTCAGGAACTGGCGATAGGTGCTGTTGGTCACGAACCGTTTCGTTGTGGCTCGGGTGGCAAGTTTCTTCTCGATCTTCCTGAGTACTTCTGCGCGTGCCAGACGATCCCGTTCGGCGCGCTTCGCTGACCAGGTAATGAGGCAACGATCTTCCCCATGCCGGGTCTCATAGACCGAGAGATCATCGGATAGTCGGGTAAAGCGCGAGCGATCATAAAATTCCTCATGACGTTGCTTGAAGACACCCAGCTTCATGCCGACGATGAATTCACCGCCCTCCGTTCCGGAGGACTTCCCTGCACCGCACTCCTGGCGGATCGTTTCCAGATTGGCCGCCGAGAACAGTCCCCGATCCGCAACAAAGATGAAACGGCGCACCTGGAACTTCTCCCGCATCCGCTCCACAATGTCGCGCAGGGTGTCGCCCTCGACGGTATTGCCCGGATAGACTTCGAAGCCCAGGGGGATCCCTGCCGTATCGACCAGAAGCCCCAACACCACCTGGGTGCAGTCCGAACGCATTTCCTTCGAGTAGCCAAAGCGCCGTAATTCCCCCAAATCTTCGCGCGTACTCTCGAAACGCAGCGTGGTCAGATCGTAGAGCACGACATCCACCGCCGACGAGAGTAAATCCCGCCCCCGCTGGAAAAGCCGCTGCTCGATTTCTTCCTTGTGCAAGGCCAGGACATCCAGCGCACGATAGAGTTGATGCAGTTCGTCCTTGCCCGACAGATAGAGCGGACAAAGCTTCTCCTGCCAGTACTCGAACACTTTCAGTTTCGAACCGGGGCGGATAAAGCGGATCACTACCAGCGTGAAGACAATGCGCGCCAGATCAAACTCCAGCTTGGGATGCGCGCGACAAAGGGAAGAGAGCACTTCATCGATGCCAAAGCGGGCAAACATCTGTCGTATCGCCAGGAGCGGCCCCAGAATATAGGTGTCCTCCACCGAGATACGCTTGGCCATCTCCACCCAACTGGCGACATCCCGATGCCGGGCAATCGCGGCAATCAGTTCATCCAGTCGGTCTTCACCTACTTTGCCCAGAGATAACAAGGTGCGCTGTCGCACCTTGCCGCCGTCACGATAGGACTCGACCAGATGGTAGTAGGCCTGGCCCGCCTGATTCTTGGTGATCTTGATGTACATGCGGCAAATGTACAGAAAAAAACCACTAAAAAACCAGCTTCACAGCTAAAAACAGCAAATTTTGTTCACTACATTTTTGAGTTTTTAAAAACGAAACCTAGCATTCATGCGGGTTTGCGGGGAGGTGAATGGGGCGAAGTGTCAAAGTCGGGAATTATGAAACGAATGACCCTTCCTCTGACGCTGGCCATCACGCTGCTCTGGGC
>CAYMYD010000398.1:0-1953 GCA_964394535.1 uncultured Propionivibrio sp.
CGTACTTGGTGTTGAAGACGTTGAGCCCCTTGTTCTCCATCGCCCCCATGTTGAAATCACCCACGGCGACGATCATGTAGTGATCGAGATCACATTCGAGACCGAAACGCTGCTCATCCCAGTGCATCGACTTTTTCAGCGCCGCCATCGCGTGCGCGCACTGGTCGAGCTTGCCTGGCTCGACATAAATCGCCAGTTGCACCGTGCGCCCGGACAGCGTGCAATACGTATCACGCAGCACGTCGAGCTTCCCGGCAACCATGGCAAACAGGTAGGAAGGCTTGCGGAACGGATCTTCCCAGGTGGCGAAATGGCGGCCCTCGGCCTCGTCACCGGCAGCGACCGGATTGCCGTTGGCCAGCAGCACCGGGAAGCGCGTTTTATCCGCGTGCAGCGTCACCGTGTAGCGCGCCATCACGTCGGGACGGTCGACAAACCAGGTGATGTGACGGAAACCTTGCGGCTCGCACTGCGTGAAATAGCCGTCCTGCGAACGATAAAAGCCGGAAAGGCGGGTGTTTGCGTCGGGCTGGATACGCACCTGCGTTTGCAGGCAGAAACGTTCCGGCACCGCGTCGATGCACAACTGGCCGCCCTCGATACGGTAATCCACGGCCTGACCATCAAGGCTGACCGACAGTGTTTCCAGTTCCTCACCGTCAAGCCGTAGCGACGAGCTCGCCGCCGCAGACGGGTTGCACATGACATCGAGCGTGGCGCTGACCACGGTGCCATCGGCACGAATATCGACGTCGAGATGAACGGTCTCGATCAGCCAGGGAGGCAGGGTATAGTCTTTGAGGTGAATGGCAGTTGGCATGGCAATATCTGTCGCAAAAGGAAAGGAGGGATGATAGCGGATTCATTCCAGCTGCCGAACTTTTGGCAGCATCGGCTGACAAAACGGTACACTGTCGAGGCCGTGAGTTCGCGAAGGGCAGATGTTGACTGTTTTACTGCCACAGCGAACCCGGCCTTTATTATTCTGGAGAATGATTGTGAAATTGTTAAAAACGCTTTTGCTGCTTCCGCTGCTTTTCGGCCTCGCGCTCCCGGCGGCCCATGCCTGGCCGACGAAACCGATCCGCATCATTGTTCCGGCCCAGCCCGGCAGTTCCATCGACTTTCTGGCGAGAGTGATCGCTGACAAGCTGGGCCCGGTGCTGGGAACGACGGTCGTCGTCGAGGACAAAGCGGGGGCCAGCGGCATGCTCGGCACCGCCATGGTGGCCAATGCCACGGACGGGCATACCTTCCTGGCCGGATACAACGGCCCGATGTCCATTTCCCCGTTATTGAGCCCCAAACCCGGCTATGACGTGGAAAAGGATTTTGCCCCGATCATTTACGCTGTCACGCAACCGAATGTGCTGGCGGTTCGCACCTCGCTCGGCGTCTCCACCGTCACCGAACTGGTGGCCCTGGCCAAGAAAAACCCAGACAAGCTGAATTATGCCTCGGCGGGTGTCGGGACGATTTCCAGCCTGTCGATGGAATATTTCAAGGCCAAGACCGGCACAAAGATTGTTCATGTCCCCTATAACGGCGGGCCGGCCGCGGTGCTGGCGCTGGGCAAGGAAGAAGTGGATGTGCTGTTTACGGCGCTTTCCAACCTGCAACCGCTTGAAAAGGCGGGCAAGGTGAAACTGATCGCCATCGCCAACGGGAAAAAATCACTGGCGGCCCCGCATTTGCCCACGCTGCACGAATCCGGATTCCGCGGCTTTGACGCAACCACCTGGAACGGCTTTTTCGCCCCGGCCAATACCCCGGAAAGCGTGATTCAGCAACTGCACAAGGAAATTGCCAAAATTCTGGCGCAACCGGAAGTTCAGGAGCGTTTGCTGAAAGTCGGCGCGGAAACCGTGCCGATCATTTCCCCTGCCGAATTTGGCACCATGGTCAAAAAGGAAACCGCCGAGTGGAAAAAGGTCATCCACGACGCCGGCCTGA
>CAYMYD010000399.1:0-1945 GCA_964394535.1 uncultured Propionivibrio sp.
CTACATCATCCCCGGCCTGGGCGACGCCGGCGACAAGATCTTCGGCACCAAATAAACCGCTTCTGAAAATTCATTCCCCATCGACAAGGAAACCCATGACCCAAGCTGCCAAAGATCCTGTCTGGCGCACCGCACTTTCCGGTGCGCAAATTCTTTTTGTCGCTTTTGGCGCCACCGTGCTGGTGCCTTTGCTGACCGGCCTCAACCCCAGTCTGGCACTCCTCGGTGCCGGAATCGGGACGCTGATTTTCCAGCTATGCACCCGCCGCGAAGTACCGATCTACCTTGGCTCCAGCTTTGCGTTTATCGCGCCGGTCATCTATTCCGTACAGACTTGGGGAATGCCGGCAACCTTCGGTGCACTGGCTTCGGCCAGTTTTTTTTACTATGTCGCCGCGGCGCTGGTCAAATGGCGGGGTGTCGGCTTCATCCATCGCCTGTTGCCACCGGTGGTAATTGGCCCGGTAGTGATGGTGATCGGTCTGGGACTGGCGCAGGTCGCCGTCAATATGGCCACCGGCAAGGCCGGTGATCAACAGGTCATGCCCTACGGTCTGGCGATCTCGGCCGCGGCAATCTCGCTGCTGGCAACGATGCTGACGGCGATCCGCGCCCGGCGCTTGCTGAAACTGGTGCCGATCCTGGTCGGCGTTGCCGTCGGCTACCTCTACTCGCTGTTCATCGGCATCGTCGATTTCAGCAAGGTGACGCAGGCGGCCTGGCTGGCCATACCGGAATTCGGCAAGCCGGAATTCAATCTGGCGGCGATCCTGTTCATGATTCCGGTGGCGATTGCACCGATCGTCGAGCACGTTGGCGGCATCCTGGCCATCGGCTCGGTGACCGGCAAGGACTTCACCGAGTCGCCCGGCCTGCATCGCACGCTGCTGGGTGATGGTCTGGCGGTCAACGTCGTCGGCCTGTTCGGCGGCCCGCCGGTGACGACCTACGGCGAAGTGACCGGCGCGGTGATGCTGACCAAGAACTACAACCCGGTGGTGATGACCTGGGCGGCCGGTTTCGCCATTCTGATGGCTTTCGTCGGCAAATTCGGTGCTTTCCTGCAAACCATCCCGATGCCGGTGATGGGCGGCATCATGGTGCTGCTCTTTGGATCGATTGCCGGAATTGGCCTCAAGACGATCATGGACGGCCGTGTCGATCTTGGCAGCGCACGCAACCTGTGCATCGTTTCAGTGACGCTGGTGGTCGGTATCGGCGGCATGGGCGTGACCATCGGCAACTTCTCGCTGCAAGGCATCAGCCTGTGCGGCGTGCTGGCCGTGCTGCTCAATCTGTTACTGCCCGGCGAACCGGATAACCATACAGCGGCAGCTTGACCACCGCTCACCGCGCATGGCGTAACACAAAGCAGGGAAGGAGAAGGAAAGTCGGCCCGGTTTTACCCTTCCCCCTTCTCCCTTCTTCCTTCCCTCTTACCCTCAGCGTTTCTTCATCGGCGGCAGGTCGGTACAACTGCCATGCGCGACTTCCGCCGCCATGCCGATGCTCTCACCAAGCGTCGGATGCGGGTGGATGGTCTTGCCGATGTCGATGGCGTCGCAGCCCATTTCGATGGCCAGCGCCACTTCGCCGATCATGTCGCCCGCTGTCGGGCCGACGATGGTGCCACCGATCACCCGATGCGTTTCAGCGTCAAAAACCAGCTTGGTGAAGCCGTAGTCGGCTGCATTGGCAATCGCGCGGCCGGAAGCTGCCCAGGGGAACTTGGCGCACTCGACCTTGCGGTTTTCACGCTTGGCCTGATCTTCGGTCACGCCGACCCAGGCCACTTCGGGGTGGGTGTAGGCGACACCGGGGATCACCGTGGCGTCGAAGCCTGACTTGTGCCCGGCGGCAACTTCGGCAGCCACATGGCCTTCATGCACACCCTTGTGCGCCAGCATCGGGTTGCCGACGATGTCGCCGATGGCAAAGATGTTCG
>CAYMYD010000400.1:0-1942 GCA_964394535.1 uncultured Propionivibrio sp.
CGAAGACAACGCGGCCACGCTCACCCCGGACCCGCTGCATTCCCTGTTCTATGATTCCCATCCGCCCGCGACGCTCCGCATTGCGCACCTGGCACGGTTTTCATCTTGAGCCCCCTGGAAGGCACCATCATCGCCGCACATGGGCGGCAGTACCGGGTCGAACTGGCCGACGGCGAGATCCTGTCCTGTTTCCCGCGTGGCAAGAAAAGTGAATTGGCCTGTGGTGACCGGGTCAACATCCAGCGCAGCGGTGACGGGCAGGGGGTTATCGCAGCCACCGCGCCCCGCCATTCATTGCTCTATCGTTCCAATGCCTTCCGGCAGAAGCTGATTGCCGCCAATGTGACGCAGATCATCCTCGTGGTCGCAACGGAACCCTCGTTCTCCGACGAACTCATCACGCGCTGCCTGGTCGCCGCCGAAAGCCAGGACATGCGGGCGCTGATCGTGCTGAACAAATGCGACCTGCTCGACGGCGTTGCAGCGGCTCACGCCACGCTGGCGCCCTTTGCCTCGCTCGGCTACCCGATCCTGCCCCTGTGCGCCAGAGACAATGCCGACCTGCTGCGGGTGCATCTCGGTGGGCAGACCAGTGTGCTGGTCGGCCAGTCCGGAATGGGGAAATCGACGCTCATCAACGCCTTGATCCCTGCGGCACAAGCGGCCTCCCGCGAAATTTCGACAGCCCTTGATTCCGGCAAGCACACCACCACACACGCCACACTCTACCGGTTGGACGCCCAGTCACAGTTGATTGATTCACCAGGTTTGCAGGAATTTGGCCTGCACCATCTCAGCCCGGAGGCCATCGAACAGGGCTTCCCCGAACTACGTCCCTTTGTCGGCCAGTGCCGCTTCCGTAACTGTCAGCATGATCGAGAACCCGGTTGTGCCGTCCATGCCGCGCTGCAACAAGGCCTGATTGACCCGCGCCGCCATGCTGTTTTCCGGCAATTGCAGGCCGAGGTTGGAACGCCACGATGGTAAGGCACGCCGCCCCGCCAAGCACCTGCGCCCAATCGCCCGCCTGGAAACGCCGGGAAGTTGAAAGGTTTCTTCCCGACTCAGGACAGCGCCGGAAACCGGCCACACTCCGCCCATACCGGCGCATGGTCGGAGGGGCGTTCGCGTTTGCGCATGTCGCGGTCGATACCGGCGGCGGTACATTGTGCCGCCAGTGCGGCAGACAGCAGAACGTGATCTATGCGCAATCCCTGGTTTTTCTGGAAACCAAGCATCCGGTAATCCCACCAGGAAAAGCTTTTCTCCGGCTGCGCGAAGAGACGGAAGCTATCCTGCAAGCCCAGTGACAACAGGCGCCGGAAGGCCTCACGCTCAGCCTCGGAACAGAGAATCTGCCCGGCCCAGGACGCTGGATTGTGCACGTCCTGATCTTCCGGGGCGATATTGAAATCACCGGCCAGGGCCAGTTGCGGATAGCAGCTCAGTTCTTCACTTAACCAACGTTCGAGTGCCTTCAGCCAGTCAAGCTTGTAGGCATATTTATCGCTGCCCACTTCCTGCCCGTTGGGAATGTAGGCGCTGATGACCCGCACCCCTTGCACCGTCGCGGCAATCAGGCGCTTCTGTGGGTCAGGAAAATGCGGGTTATTGCATACCACCTCGTCCAGCCCCCGGCGCGAGAGCAAGGCCACTCCGTTATAGGTTTTCTGGCCATGAAAGGCCACGCTGTAACCCGCCGCCTCGATGGCCTGCTGCGGAAAGTTGACATCCTCCAGCTTGGTTTCCTGCAAGCAGACGACATCCGGTTGCTGTGCCGCCAACCAGTCCAGCAGGTGCGGTAAACGTACCTTGAGCGAATTAACGTTCCAGGCGGCGATTTTCATTGGGCAGGCGCCGATGATTTTTTGGGATAGCCCGCAAGGTCGAGCAGTTTATTCCAGGCTTCACTTTCAAAACCGAGCTGCCGCTGGGTCCCCAC
>CAYMYD010000401.1:0-1918 GCA_964394535.1 uncultured Propionivibrio sp.
CAAACGGCAGGGAGGGGAAAGGCGCAGATTATACAGGCGCGAGTTACGGGGGAAGGGAGGTAAAACAGGCGAGGCGCACCCTTCTCCCTTCACTCTTCCCCCTTCTCTGGCAAGCGCAGGGCATTCATGCGATTGCCCTGCGCACTTGCTTTTTTGCCAAATACTGTATATAAATACAGTGTCTAACAGGAGGTGGTGCCGTGGCTAAATTGACTTCGCGTCAGCAGGAAATTCTTGATTTCATCCGTAACTCGCTGGAAGTGCTTGGCGCGCCGCCCACCCGGGCGGAAATCGCGCAGGCTTTTGGCTTTGCTTCGCATAATGCTGCCGAGGAACACCTCAAGGCGCTGGCGAAAAAAGGGCTCATCGTGCTGGAACCCGGTTCGGCGCGCGGGATTCGTCTGGTCGAGCAACTCGGCCTGCCGCTGATCGGTAGCGTTGCCGCCGGTAGCCCGATCCTGGCGGTGGAAAACGTGCAGGCGCGCTATGCGCTGGATGCCGCGCTGTTTTCGCCACGAGCCGATTTCCTGCTGCGCGTGCGCGGGCTTTCCATGATCAACGCCGGGATTTTTGACGGTGACCTGCTGGCGGTTCATCGCTGTGCGGAAGCCAGGAACGGCCAGATCGTCGTCGCCCGTCTGGATGAGGATGTGACCGTCAAACGCTTCCGTCAGCACGGCCCGGTGATCGAGCTCATCGCCGAAAACCCGGATTTCGAGCCGATCATCGTTGATACCCGCGAACAGCAGATCGAAATCGAAGGCATTGCCGTCGGCCTGATTCGTGGCGGCGAGGCGATGTAGGGTCGCGGCGGCAGGAAACGCTCAGTTTTCCTGTTTCGGGCGTGGCGGGTCTTTCGGCGTGAGTTGCTTGAGGACGGCCGTGGTTTGCGGATGCTTGTTCTGGATGGCGTAGTCGATGGGGCGTTTGTCATCATTGTCGCGCACCCTGGGGTCGGCGCCGCGTTCGATGAGGAAGCGGGTCAGCTTCGGCTGTCCGGTGGCGGCAGAGAGATGCAATACGGTCTGCCCGGATTCCGATTTGACCGAAATATCGGCTTTTTTGTTGAGCAGGGCTTCGACCTGCTGCCGACCGCCGGAAATCACCGCAACGTGCAAGGGCGTCATGCCGACCCGGTCCTTGGCGTTGATTTCCGCGCCGTGATCGATCAGGACTTCGCTGGTTTTGACGCGCCCGTAGAACGCGGCCATGTGCAGCGGTGTCCTGCCCAAGGCATCACGGGCGTTGATGTCGGCACCGCTGTCGAGCAGGCCGGTGATCTCGGTCAGATCCCCCTGGATGACGGCTTTGGACAAGGGGGATTCGACAACCGGTGAGTTGTCTTTTTCGGCAGCGAGCTTGGCCGGGTCCGCCGGCTTGCCACAGGAAACGACAGCGGCAACGGCGACAATGGAAAGCAACAGTTTGATTTTCAATGCGTATCGAGACTTTGCTGATGGTTGTTGTCTCATGGCAGCACCTCAGAATCCTTGATTCTTCTGAAGACAGAAGCACCAATCATAAACGATTGCGCTGCCGATGGCGGAAGAACGGCCGTTTTTTCACAGGGCTTCCGCGCTTCAGGAAAGATTCCCCTGCAGTACCGGAAACAGTTTGATCAGGCCATCGCTCATCACCTCGACCGCCAGGGCGGCGAGGATCAGGCCGAAAATCCGGGTCATCACGTTGATTCCGGTTTTGCCGAGCACCTTGGCAATCGGCTGGGCCAGCGAGAAAGCCAGCGCCGTTGCCAGCGCAACGACCAGTCCGTAGCCGACCAGTGCCGCCAGTTGCAGGAGATTCTCCGCCCGGTCGGCATAGATCACCACGGTGGACATGGTCGCCGGGCCGGTCAGCAGCGGAATGGTCAGCGGCACCACGCCGATGCTGGCACGTGCCGAGGCATCCTCGACTTCCT
>CAYMYD010000402.1:0-1903 GCA_964394535.1 uncultured Propionivibrio sp.
CGAAGATGACAATCCGTTCAAAGATTCTGGCTTTGATCGTGGTGATTTTTATTTTATTCGGCTCGGCCCTGGTCTGGGCCATTTTCAGTAGCGTCAGGACAACAGATCGCTTTGAAGAGTTTGTCGACAAGGATCAGGTGACCTTGCTCAATTACACCGAGATGTATGCGCAGGGTCTCCAGATGGCGACGGCGCTGCGAAATGCTCAGCTGGACCCCGACAACAAGCAGGGGTTCAGCAACTTCGCCAAAGCGGCTTCAGACTTCGACGACGCCTTGAAACAGGCCATCGAAGGCTCTGCGGCCTATCGCGAGAGGAAAGAAAACCTCGAAAAGATCGCTGCCTTGCGTGAAAAACAGCGCAAAGTCCAGGATCAGATCATTTCACTTGCTTCGGCACGGCGTCTTTCCGAGGCGAAGGACATCACCATCAAGGAAGAAACACCGGCCTGGCGCGAAATCAAGGCACTGATCCTGGAAAACATCGAAAAATCAACCTTGCGGGCGTCGGAAACCAAGAAAAACGTCATGGAAGCCTCCCAGTTTGCTTCCCGTGTTTCGATGTTTCTGGGTCTTTTTGCCATTGCGGCGGGGCTGCTTCTCTCCTTCCTGTTCGTGAAACGGATCAGCCGGAACCTGGAAAATGCCGTCCTGATTGCCGAACAGGTTGCCGACGGCAAGCTCAACAACGAGATCATGGTCGACAGCAGCGACGAAACCGGGCAGCTGCTGTCTTCCATGGCATTGATGCAGGAAAAGCTGCATCAGGTACTGAAGGAAATTGAAGATTGCACGCGCAACATGGGGCAGTCGGCTTTTCAGGTGGCTTCGATTTCGAATGAAATCTCCGTAACCAGCAAAGCACAAGAGGATAATTCCGAGAACGTCTCGCAGGCGATGCAGAAAGCGCATCACATCTCGTCGGAAGTTCAGTCCCAGGCGCGTGAGGCCTCTGATCATTCGGATCGCGTCGAGCAGTTTGCACGGGAAGGGATTCGTAATGTGCAGCAGAACATCCGCCAACTGGAAGAAACGACGGAACAGGTGAATCGCGCCTCGGGCGAGATTCAGGACCTCGAGAAGTTCGCCGAACTGATTCAGAACATTGTGCAGGTGATCAAGGGTATTGCCGAGCAAACCAACCTGCTGGCCTTGAATGCGGCCATTGAAGCGGCGCGTGCGGGTGAAAGCGGACGCGGTTTCGCCGTGGTTGCCGACGAAGTTCGGAAGCTGGCCGAACGGACAACCCATTCGGCGACCGAGGTCGGCGACATCATTCAAAAGCTTTCGCACAAGGTGACCCAGGTGGTTGGCAGCATGGAAGTGGTCGTGCAGACCGTCGATATCACCCGCAAGGAAGCCCTGAATACCGCCTCGACGATTGAAGACATCGCCAAAACCGCCGTGGACTCTGCACGGGCGAATCAGGGGATTTCCTCCGCCAGCCTGCAGCAGACGAAACAGTTCGTGTCGCTCGAAAGCAATCTGGACACCCTGTTTTCCACGCTGAAGGAGAACGGCTCCAAGGTGGGAACGACGGCGACCATTGGCGAGGATCTGCTCACGATCACCACGCGCCTCAACAAGCTGATGTCGGGCTTTGATTTTACCGGCGGGCTGTCCATCGAACCGGAGCAGCATGAGAAACGCCGTGCCCCCCGGGCGCAGAACACCTTGCGGATCAAGCTCTCCCAAGGCGCCAACAATATGGAAGGCGTGGCCTGCGACTTTTCGACCACCGGCTTGCGGGTCAGGATTCCGTCCCCCGTCCGTAACGACAAGGAAGTTCTGATCGCCCTGTATTTGCCCCACGAGGACCTCGACCAATACCAGGAGCAGGAGCCTGTCGAGGTAAAGGGGCAAGTCGCCTGGCAAAACAAGACCGACAGCAACTACCTCTGCGG
>CAYMYD010000403.1:0-1895 GCA_964394535.1 uncultured Propionivibrio sp.
CTCCGCCCGCAAAGCCCCGGCCGCTTTCATGGCTTGCAGGATTGACAGCAAATCCTGCGGAGCGGCACCCAGGGCGTTGATGGCCTTGATTACGTCGGCAAGGTTGGCTCCTTTCTTGACTGCCAGCAGTGCGCCGCCACCCTGTTTGATCTCGATGCCGGATTGTGAGGTCGCCATGGTCTGGCCGCCGGAGAAGGCATTGGGCTGGCTGACCTGATTTTCGGTGTTGACCACCACGGAGAGCGAGCCGTGCGCGACGGCGCAAGGGTCGACGGTGACCATCTGGTTCATGACGATCGAGCCGGTGCGCGGGTTGATGATGACCTTGGCCGAGACTTTCATCGGCTGGACTTCCAGATTCTCGACGCGCCCCATGAAGGCGACACGGGCGTTCGTGTCCTCGGGTGCGATGACGCGCACCATGCGCCCGTCGATGGCTTCTGCCGTCCCTTGGCCCATGGCCTTGTTGATGGCTTCGACGACTTTCTGAGTGGTGCCGAAATCGGTATGGATCATCTCGAAATGCACGTAAGGCCCCTGGCCGAGCGCAGTCGGCACTTCGCGTTCGACGGTGGCGCCGCCGACGATGCGTCCGGCCAGCAGGTGATTGACCTGCGCCTTGCTGCCGCCTGCCGAAGCGCCTGCACCACCGACCATCAGGTTACCCTGTGCCTGGGCGTAAATCTGCCCGTCGGCCCCTTTGAGCGGGGTCATGATCAGCGTCCCGCCGCGCAGGCTCTTGGCGTTACCCATGGAGGAAACGGTCACGTCAATCGGCTGGCCGATGCGCGCGAAGGGCGGCAGATTGGCCGTCACCATCACCGCCGCGACGTTTTTCAGTTGCAGCGACTGGGTGGTTGGCAGCGTCGTGCCGAGCTGTGCCAGCATGTTGATGATGCTTTGCGTGGTGAAGGGCGTCTGTGTCGTCTGGTCACCCGTGCCGTCCAGACCGACGACAATGCCGTAGCCGACCAACTGGTTGTTGCGCACCCCCTGTACCGAGGCTAGGTCCTTGATCCGCTCGGCGTGTACCGTGCCGCCGAAAAGCGGCAAGAGCAAAGCGGCAAAAATTGCCGCCCGGCGGAAAAACTTGCCGGTTGCGGATAGGAGTGAAACGTGAAAGGTGAAACGTGAAAGGTGGAGGCACGCCACGTCGGCCACGCGATCTGCCGGGTTGCAAACCTTAGCTGGATTTCGGCCTATGGCCGTTGATGCAGGATTGGTTTTCCACATTTCACATTTCACCTTTCACGTTTCACTCAAGCTAGCTCAGAACGGCAGCGTCGACAGGAAGAAGCGTGCCAGCCAGCCCATCACCTGGGCCTCGCTGATGATGCCGCTTTCCTTGTATTCGATGCGCGCATCGGCAACATTCGCCGAACTGATGCTGTTCGCGGCGCTGATGAAGTAGGGGTTGACGATGCCGGAAAGCCGGATGTATTCCGTCCCGGCCCCGATCGACACCTGTTTTTCGCCGGAAACCAGCAGATTGCCATTGGGCATCACCTCGATCACGGTGACCGTGATCGTGCCGGTAAAGACATTGTTGGCCGCCGCCTCGCCCTTGCCGCTATGGTTAATGCCGCTTTTTGCCGAGAGTTCCATGCCCTGGAAGGTCTTGCCCGGCAGGCCGCTGATCGTCGGCACCGAGGCGCTGATGCTGCCGCTGCGGTTGGCGCTGGTGTTCGATTTGGTCGCTGCCGAAGTGGTTTCGGTGATGTTGATGGTCATCGTGTCGCCGACGTAGCGGGCGCGCCGATCCTCGAACAAGGTGCGTGAATTGCCCGCCTGATAGATGCTCCCGTTGGGCACGGCGTTTTCGGGGCGGTACTGGGGCCGCGCCGTCATCGGCTGATGCACATTGGTCGGCGGCACCGTGGTGCAGGCGGCCAGCA
>CAYMYD010000404.1:0-1894 GCA_964394535.1 uncultured Propionivibrio sp.
ATGAAGCCCAGCAGCATCGGCGCGGGTTCGCATTCCAGCTTGTTGAAGACATAACCGGCCGAGCCAAAGAAGGCCATCATGAACACGTCCCATTCCGTGTTGTTGATGCTGATGACACCGATCACGCAAAAAACGATGATGACCGGAAACAGCAGGTGGTAAGGCGCGGTGATGAGCTTGACCCACAGGCCAATCAACGGCAGGTTGAGGACGATCAGGAAGAAGTTGCCGATCCACATCGAGGCGATCAGACCCCAGAACAGCGCGGGCTGCTCGGTCAGCATCGCCGGCCCGGGCTGGATGCTGTGGATCATCAATGCACCGATCATGATTGCCATGGTCGGATTGGACGGAATGCCGAGGGTCAGCATCGGGATGAAGGAGGTTTGAGCCCCGGCATTGTTCGCCGATTCCGGCCCGGCGACCCCTTCAATCGCGCCTTCACCAAACGGTACGGTATTCTTTGACAGCTTTTTCTCGACGGCGTAGGACGCGAAAGACGAGAGTGCCGCGCCCCCACCGGGCAGGGTACCAAGGAAGGAACCGACCACCGTGCCGCGCAAAATCGCGGGGAGGATGTTGGTGAATTCGGCCCAGGAGAGACGCAGGCCGGTCACGCTTTTCATCATCAGATCCCGGGTTTCCTTTTTCTCCAGGTTGTTGATGATTTCGCCGAGGCCGTACATGCCCATCGCCAACACGACAAAATTGATGCCGTCGGCCAGCCAGACCTGCCCGAAGGTGAAACGCTCTGCCCCGGAATTGACGTCGGAACCGACGATGCCGAGCAACAGCCCCAGGAAGATCATGCCCAGCGCGTGCAGCAGCGAACCGTGCGCCAGCACGATGGAGATGATGAGGCCCAGCACCAGCAGCGAGAAATATTCCGCCGGGCCGAATTTCAAGGCCATGGCGGATAGCGGCGGCGCAAACAGGGCGATCAGGAAAGTGGCCAGCGTTCCGGCGATGAAGGAGCCGATGGCGGCCGTCGCCAGTGCCTTGCCGGCCAGTCCTTTTTTCGCCATGGCGTGGCCGTCGAGCGCGGTAATGACCGAGGACGCTTCACCGGGCAGGTTGACCAGGATGGCGGTGGTCGAACCGCCGTATTGCGCGCCGTAGAAGATCCCGGCCAACATGATCAGCGCAGTGACCGGCTGAAAGGAAAAGGTGATCGGCAACAGCATGGCGATCGTGGCGACCGGTCCGAGGCCGGGCAGGATGCCGACCAGCGTGCCGAGCACGACACCGACAAAGCAGTAAAAAAGATTGGCGAGCGAGAAAGCTGTGGAAAAGCCGAGCGAGAGATTGGCAATGATGTCCATGATGCTCACATTCCGAACCAGGGGCCAATGATGGCCAGGGGCATGCCCAGTCCTTTGACGAAGACCAGGGCGCTGAAGATGGCCGAACCGGCAGCCAGTAAAACCGCCGTTCTCAGTCGGAATTCGCTGCTGGCATAGGCACAGATGACGACCATGACGAATAGCGAAGGCAACAACCCGGCACCACGGATCGTCAGGCCAAAGACGATGACACTGCCGAGAATCAGAAAGATGTCACGCCAGACAAAACGCGGAATAGCTGTGCCGTGATGGAAAAAACTGCGGATCATCGAAATGCTGCCGACCAGTATCAGCAGCGTGCCCAGGATGATCGGAAAGTAACCCGGCCCCATCCGCACACTGGTGCCGATGTTGTAATCACGGGCGATCAAAACAACACCGGCTCCGATCGAGGCATACATCAGGCCGGCGTAAAAATCCTTGGGATGTTTTATCAGTGAACTCATCACAACCCCTTGATTCTGAAGGTACTGAAAACAAATCCACCCCTCCCCGTAGGGAGGGGTGTCTTGCAGGTTTTAGTCCAGCGTGATCTTGCCGACTTCGATCAC
>CAYMYD010000405.1:0-1891 GCA_964394535.1 uncultured Propionivibrio sp.
TTCCGCCGACCAGCGTGGAGTTGGCGTGGCCGTAGAAGTCGATTTCCAGCGGCGTATTCATGGCGATGACGCCCAGGCGGCGGCTGACTTCCGGACTGTTGGAAATCGACAGCGGACGCAGGGTGATCTTCGGTGCGTAAAAATCACGCTTTTCGTTGAAGCGCGGGAAACCGGCGTTTTCGGACAGCGACAGCGAGCACGACGAGGCGTAGTCCAGTCGGCCTGAATCGAACAGGTCGAGCATCCCGTCCTGCAGCACTTCGGTATAGACGCTGAGGTTGTAGAAGGGGCCGTTGGCCAGACCGCCGACGACGGCGTTGGCGATGGAGCCGACGCCCGATTGCAGCGGCAGCAGGTTTTTCGGTAGCCGTCCAGCCTTGACCTCGGCAGCGAAGAAGTCCATCAGATGGCCGGCAATCGCCACCGAAGCCTCGTCGGCGTCGGCCAGGGCACGCCCCTTGTCAACGTGTTGCGATTCGACGATGGCCACGATTTTTGACGGATCACACGGCACATAAGTCGTGCCGACGCGGGTGTTGGCCTGCGTGATGGCGAGGATTTCACGATGTGGCGGCGCCTTCTGCACGACGATATCGTGCATGCCTTCGAACGAGGGCATCGCCGTATTGACCTCGACGATCACCTTGTCGCAGCACATGAGAATTTCGGGAATCACGCCGCAGGAGGCGGTCGGTACCAGGCCACCGTCTTCGGTGATCGCCGACACCTCGATAATCGCCAGATCCAGTTTGCCACCGGGATTGTCCTTGGTATAAAAGCCGTAGCCGAGATCCTGCGCAAAGAGCGAGAGGTGCTTGTCACCCATGCGGATACGCCCGGCGTTGATTCCGGCGGCGATGTCCTTGCCGGTCTGGTAGGGCCAGCGACGGTCGATCATGTCATTCTGCGCCCAGCGGTTTTCGGTTTCCGGGCCGACTGAAGCGCCGATAAACAGGTTGAAACGCAATTTTCCCTGGAGATTGTTTTTTTCGACGTGTTCGGCCAGGGCAATGGGCACGGCTTTTGGATAACCCGCCGGGGTGAATCCGGACCAGCCCAGACTCATTCCATCCTTGAACAGCGGAATCGTCTGTTCGGGCGACATGACCTTGTTCAACAGTGATTTACAGCGGATTCGTTCTTCGATACTTCCGTATTTGCCCATGGTGCAATACTCCTGAGTGATGTTAAAACGCTAATGAGGCATCCGGACTCATGGAGCTTCAAGGAAATCGTTAACAATTTTCAGGCTTTCCAGAGGCTGCCTGAACAGCAAAATCCTTGTGTTTCATGGGTTTCCGGACATTTTCCGGTTGCCGCGAATTTTACGCCGAACGTCTGGATTCACCAAACTGTTCAACCTAAAAAACTCGGTTGAACGTACCCGCAGGCGGCCCTGGCGCGGCGTCTGGCGTTGTTGCGGATCGGCGCAGGGAACGACCATGCCGCATCAAAGCGCCTGGCCAGACACCGCGCCAGAACCCCCTGCGGGTACGTAGTGGACTCACCCTTTCGGTAAGCGTTCAAAACACCAAAAAACTCAGCATTCCGCGTAAATGCAGTGGCGAGTGGCTGGTGGTTAGTGGAAGTCAGGCGAGCGGCTCTCCAATCGCCCTGCCCAGTCGGCGCAGGGTACGTTCCGCCGCGATGACGCCCCGGTATTGGGCTTCCTCGAACAACGAGAAGCCGCTGACATCGGCGTGGGCAAATCGCAGGCGTTTCCCGTCGGCAGCGAACAGGCGGCGCGCCGGGCCCCAGATCAGGCCCGGAAGCGGGCGGATCATGGCGTGCGCGTTACGGAAAATGTCGAGGCGCGTGGTGATCTGGCGGATGTCGGCATGCGCCCGCTCCAGATCGGCAAAGACCTGCTCGGCCCAGACAGCGCGGGAGT
>CAYMYD010000406.1:0-1889 GCA_964394535.1 uncultured Propionivibrio sp.
TCCGCTGGTTCGATGGAAGAAAAACTCTGGGAAATCGCCTGTCAGGGCGGTTCGGTCGGGCAGCGATAGGCAGAATGATCTGCAATGGACTTCCCGCCGTAAAAGTATAAACTGCACTGACCGCTTATCCTCTGTATTCTGTATTAGCCTGTATTAGCGAGATGCCATGCCGCCCGAGACGCCTCCCGTCATCCTGATCGTTGACGATGCCGCCGAGAACCTCCTGGTGCTCAGCGACCTGCTGCGCCCGCAATACAAGGTGCTGGCTGCGACAAATGGAGAAGGTTGTTTGCGCGTGGCGCATGGCCCTTTGCGACCCGAGCTGATCCTCCTCGACGTGATGATGCCCGGCATGGACGGCTACGAGGTGCTGACACGTCTGCGCGACGATCCGCTGACTGCCGATATTCCGGTCATCTTTCTGACGGCGCTGGCGACGATCGGCGATGAGGAGCGCGGTCTGCGACTCGGTGCCGCCGATTACATCACCAAGCCGATCAGCCCGGCGATCGTGCTGGCACGGGTGCGCACCCAGTTGCAGGTCAAGCAGGCCGCCGACCTGCTGAAAAACCAGAACATCTCTCTGGAGCGGGAAATCGCCCGGCGCATGGCAGAAAATGACCTTACCCAGCAGGTCAGCATCCGCGCTCTGGCGCATCTGGCCGAAACCCGCGATCCGGAAACCGGCAACCATATTTTGCGCACACAGGCCTATGTGCAGCACCTCGCTCAGACGCTGCGGCGCCATCCCCGCTTTGCCGCCATGCTGAACGATCAGTACATCAATCTGCTGGGCCGTTCGGCCCCCCTGCACGACATCGGCAAGGTTGGCATTCCCGATCATATCCTGCTCAAGCCGGGAAAGCTGAATGCCGAGGAGTGGGCGATCATGCAGACGCATGCCCAGCTCGGCAGTGAGGCCATCGAGCGCGCCGAGGCTGATATCGAGATGCCGCTGGACTTTCTTTCGCTGGCCAAGGAGATCGCCCGCTGGCACCATGAAAAATGGGACGGTAGCGGTTATCCGGACGGGCTGAGTGGAGAAGCAATCCCGCTATCGGCGCGGCTGATGGCCCTGGCCGACGTATTTGACGCGCTGATTTCTCCGCGTGTCTACAAACCCCCCATGTCTTTTGCCGAAGCCCGCAGCATCATTCATGAAGGGCGCGGCAAGCATTTTGACCCGGACATCGTCGACGCCTTTATCGCCGATTTTTCAGTCTATTGTGCCATTGCCGAGCGCTACCACGATGCTGAAGATCTTGCGGAAGCAGGCCATGAGTCTTCCTGAAGGTTTTTCACAGCCTGCACCGGAGTTGGAAGCATCTGCTTTGCGCGGTTCGCGCGAGGCCCTGAAAATCACTGTCATTTATGCGCTGCTGGCGTTTTTCTGGGTATTTCTTTCCGAGCGTGCCATTGCTTTCCTGTTCAGCGATCCGGCGCAGAGAATGCTGGCGGCCACGTTCAAGGGCTGGTTTTTCATCGCCATCACCGCCTTGTTGCTGTACCTGTTGATCCGTCGCCTGCATCGGCGCTTCATGCTGGCCTCGCACAGTCATCTCGAAAACATCCGCCGCGAAGACGAAGCGCAGTTGCGCATGCTCTCGCTGGCGCTCGAACAAAGCGCGGAAAGCGTCGTCATCACGGATGTCGAGGGGCGCATCCAGTACGTCAACGAGACTTTCGTGCGCCTTTATGGTTTTTCACGCGAGGAGGTCCTGGGCCGTGCGGCGTCTTTCCTGGGGGCAGGCAAGACGGCAGTTGATGCCACTGAAGCAATGTGGTCCCAACTGTTGCAGGGACAGTACTGGAAGGGAGAGTTCGTCAACCGGACCAAAGACGGCGATGAAAAGGTGAGTTTTGCCCTGATTACGCCCTTGCGCGACGAG
>CAYMYD010000407.1:0-1877 GCA_964394535.1 uncultured Propionivibrio sp.
GCCACCATCGCCATGCTGCTGCCGATCACCTTCGGCCTGCCGCCGGTCTCGGCGCTGATCATGCTGGCCGGGATTTTCTACGGCGCGCAATACGGTGGTTCGACCACAGCCATCCTGGTCAACCTCCCCGGCGAATCCTCATCCATTGTCACCGCCCTCGACGGTTATCAAATGGCCCGACAAGGCAAGGCGGGCAAGGCGTTGGCGACGGCGGCGCTGGGCTCCTTCTTTGCCGGGACGGTGACCACCCTGATGATCGCCATGTTTTCGCCACCGCTGGCGGAAGTTGCCCTGAAATTCGGTCCGGCCGAATATTTCTCCCTGATGGTGCTGGGCCTCGTCGCTTCGGTGGTGCTGGCGCACGGCTCGCTGCTGAAAGCGCTGGGCATGATCGTCTTCGGTCTGCTGCTGGGACTGACCGGCATTGATGTCAATTCCGGGGTTGCCCGCTACAGCTTTGGCGTTCCCGAACTCATCGACGGCATCAATTTCGTCGTCGTGGCGATGGGCATCTTCGGCCTGGGCGAAATCGTCTGCAATCTGGAAACAGAAAGCGAGAAGACCCTGGCCGTCAAAAAAGTGACCGGCCTCATGCTCAACAAGGAAGATTTCAAAGCCATCGCCGGCCCGGTCGTACGCGGCACCTTCCTCGGCTCGATTCTCGGCATCCTGCCCGGCGGCGGGGCGATGCTTTCCTCCTTTGCGGCCTATGCGCTGGAGAAAAAGGTCTCGAAAAACTCGGCCAACTTCGGCAAAGGAGCCATCGAAGGCGTCGCCGCACCGGAAGCAGCCAACAACGCCGGGGCACAGGCATCGTTCATCCCCATGCTCACCCTGGGCATCCCATCCAATCCGGTCATGGCCTTGATGATCGGCGCGATGATCATCCAGGGCATCCAGCCGGGGCCAGCGGTAATGACCGAGCAACCGGCACTCTTCTGGGGGCTGGTAGCGTCAATGTGGTTTGGCAACCTGATGCTGGTCATCCTGAACCTGCCCCTGATCGGCTTGTGGGTGAAACTGGTCTCGGTTCCCTACCATCGGCTTTTTCCGGCAATCGTCGTCTTTTGCGTGATCGGCGTTTTCAGCCTGTCGAACACGACTTTCGACATTTATTTCATGGCGCTTTTCGGCTTCCTGGGTTACCTCTTCCGCAAGCTCGAATGCGAACCGGCCCCGATGCTCCTGGGCTTCATCCTCGGGCCGATGATGGAAGAGTACCTGCGCCGCGCCCTGCTGCTTTCCAAGGGCAGCCCGATGGTACTGGTCACCCGTCCGATCAGCGCCACCATGCTGGTACTCGCCACAGGCGTCATGATCAGCGTGATGTTGCCCGCCTGGCGCAAGAAACGTGAGGAGGTTTTTGTCGAGTAGGGTTCAGGGCATCAGCACCTGGAAGCTGAACAGGTGCCCATTGCCCACTCTAAAAGCGCAGAGGCCCGCTCCGATCGGGAGGTAGCTGATGTCCCGAAAGCCGAGGTGGAAATCAAGCTGCTTTCATCGGGAACGTTACTGAACCAGAAATTTCCTGAAGTGTTCCAGCGTTCGTTGCCACGAGAGTCTGGCGGCCTCTTCGTTGTAACGTGGCGTCGAATTGTTGTGAAAACCGTGTTGCGTCCCGGGGTAGGTGAACACCTGATAGGCAACGCCTGCGGCCTTCAGCGCGGTTTCAAACACGGGGTAGGTTTCGTTGACACGTTCGTCCTTTTCAGCCAGATGGCACAAGAGCGGAGCCTTGATGTTGCTGACGCTCGCCGTATCGGCAGCAACGCCGTAATAGGGCACACCCGCACTCATTTCGTCCCCCAGTGTCGCCGCCAGATAATTGACAATGCCGCCACCATAGCAAAAGCCAATGACGCCCAGTTTGCCGTTGG
>CAYMYD010000408.1:0-1869 GCA_964394535.1 uncultured Propionivibrio sp.
CCCAGGCCAAAGCCGCCGATGCCCGGATTGCTGCCGGGAACGCCGGGCCGCTGACCGGTATCCCGCTGGCGCACAAGGATCTGTTCTGCGCCAAAGGCTGGCTGACCACCTGCGCCTCGAAAATGCTCGCCAACTTCGAAAGCCCCTACGATGCGGCAGTGGTCGAGCGTCTTGAGGCTGCTGGCATGGTCATGCTCGGCAAGACCAACATGGACGAATTTGCCATGGGTTCGTCGAGCGAGACTTCGTTCTATGGCGCGGTGAAAAACCCCTGGGACGAAACCCGTGTTGCTGGCGGCTCCTCTGGCGGTTCGGCAGCCGCCGTGGCGGCAGGCATGGCTCCGGCCGCAACCGGCTCAGACACCGGCGGCTCGATCCGCCAGCCCGCCGCCTACTGCAATCTCACCGGGATCAAGCCGACCTATGGCGTTATCTCGCGTTACGGCATGATCGCCTACGCCTCCTCGCTCGATCAGGGCGGCCCGATGGCGCGTAGCGCAGAAGATTGCGCTCTGCTGCTGAGCGCCATGGCCGGCTTCGACGAACGCGATTCGACCAGTCTGGAACGAGCGCCGGAAGATTACACGAGGGATCTGCGTGCCGCTGCCAGCGACAAACCGCTCAGCGGATTGAAAGTCGGCCTGCCGAAAGAATTTTTCACGACTGGTTGTTCCGCCGAAGTCATGGCCCGCATTGAGGCCGCGATTGCCGAATACCAGCGGCTGGGTGCCGAGACCGTCGAGGTTTCGTTGCCGCACATGCATCTGGCCGTACCGGCCTACTACGTCATCTCGCCTGCCGAAGCGAGCGCCAACCTCTCGCGCCTGGACGGTATCCGCTACGGCTATCGCGCGCCGCAGTACAGCGACCTCAATGATCTCTACAGCAAGAGCCGTGCCCAGGCCTTCAGGGCCGAAGCCAAAAAACGCATTTTGGTCGGCACCTACGTGCTTTCGCACGGCTACTACGATGCCTACTACCTGAAAGCGCAACGCATCCGTCGCCTGATTGCCAACGATTTTGTCGAGGCCTTCAAGTCCTGCGACCTGCTGCTTGGCCCGATCAGTCCGACGACACCTTTCGGTCTCGGCGAAAAACTCGCCGACCCCATCGAAATGTACCTCTCCGACATCTACACCATCGGCGTCAACCTCGCCGGTCTACCGGGTATGTCGATTCCCTGCGGCTTTGCCAACGGCCTGCCGGTCGGGCTGCAACTCATCGGCAACTATTTTTCCGAAGCCAGGCTCCTGAATGCCGCCCATCGCTATCAGCAGGTGACCGACTGGCATACCCGGCATCCGGCAGGACTCGACTGAGACTGAGATGAAAGCCCTCCGCCCTGCCGGACTGGCCCTGCTGCTTGCCGCCTGTACCACCACACCGCCCCCGCCGGCCCCCGAACCGGTGGTGGAAGCGCCTGTCGCCGCCCCCAAACCTCGTGTCGCGCCCAAGGAAAGCATCAAATCACAACCCTTGAAACATCTGGTCGGGCGTTCGCTCAAGGCCATGCCGGAAAAGCCGCTGAATGTCCGTACCCGCTGCAACTTCCGCGACGTGGCCGGTGGTCGTGGCAGCATGGATTTGCAGGTCACCGAGGCCGAAGTCAAACGCTTCTCTGCCGAAATCAGCATCCCGAAACAGGGGCTGTGCCGTTTCGACATGAAGAGCTTTACACAGACGGGAAAGTTGCCGAATGTTGTCCTGACCGACAACAAGGACGCCTGCGTGGTGCGCATGTGGGAACAGGACAAGGGCGTCACCGTCGCCTTCAACAGTTGCCAGGCCAAATGCACTGGCGACGCCTTCAGCTATCTTTGGCCAATTCTGGTCGATACGCGCAGCGGACGCTGTGCATGATGAGTGAGT
>CAYMYD010000409.1:0-1863 GCA_964394535.1 uncultured Propionivibrio sp.
CTTTGCGTTCTTTGCGCCTTTGCGGTGAATAACGGAAGTTTTCAGGTTCATGAGTCCTGACCAGTTCTTTCCCTTTCTGATTGCGGCCGTGCTGGTGACGCTTTCTCCCGGCCCGGACAATCTGATGGTGCTGGGTGTCGGCATCTCGCGCGGTCGGGCGCAAGGTGTCGCTTTCGGACTCGGTTGCGCACTGGGTTGCCTGAGTCACACGCTGCTGGCAGCACTCGGGATCAGCGCGCTGATTGCCGCTTCACCGCTGGCTTTCGGTACATTGAAGATCGGTGGCGGACTTTATCTGCTGTGGCTCGGCGTTCAGGCACTCCAAAGCCGTGGGGGCGTAAAGATCCAGAGTGGAACGACGAGCGAGGACTCGCTGCGTCAGCGTTTTGCCAAGGGACTGCTGGCTAACGCCATCAACCCGAAGGTGATCGTTTTCTTTCTCTCTTTCCTGCCGCAGTTCGTTCGCGTTGAATCCGGCCAGGTGGCGATGCAGACCGTGCTGCTGGGCATCACCTTCACCGTGCAGTCGATGCTGATTTTCGGTCTGCTCGGCTATTTTTCCGGTAGCGTCGGACAGTGGCTCAATCGCCATGCCCGGGCCGGCCTGTGGCTGGATCGTCTTGCCGGGACAATCTTTATCGGTCTCGGCCTGCGCCTGATGGCCGGACAATAAAGGCGGGAAGGTCGGCTTTACCCGCCCCCTGCCCGCCTCTGCCTGTTTTACTCGACGCTGGCGAAATTCTGCCCGGTACAGGCCAGCACACCGCGCCAGATGGTGCTGTTAAGCGACAACTGTTTCTTGTGCTTGGTCAGCAGTTCACTGGGTACGTGGGTGAATACATCGTGCTGCTGGCCGATCACCAGCCCGGTCTTGCCGGCCATCGCCGCGTGAACGGCGTTGCGCGCGTAGAAATCGCACAGAATGGCGTCTTCGGAACTGGCCGGGACACTGCGCACGATATAGCTCGGGTCCATGTAGCGGATGACGTAAGGCACGCCCTCGGCCTTCATGTAGGCCTCGATCTTGTCGCGCAGGAAGGGGCCGATATCCTTGAATTTGACGTTGCCCGAGGCGTCGAATTCATCCTTGCCCTCGTTCATCAGATGCTGCCCGGCGCCCTCGGCCACCAGGATGACGGCGTGCGCGCGCCGTTCGACGCGGCGCTTCAGGGCAGCGAGAAAACCATCCTCGCCATCGAGCTTGAACGGCATTTCGGGTACCAGCGTGAAGTTGACTTCCTGGCTGGCAACGGTTGCCCCGGCGGCGATGAACCCGGCGTGCCGTCCCATGATCTTGACCAGCGAGATGCCGTTATGCACGCTGTGCGCCTCGGTGTGTGCGCCGGTAATGAACTTGGTCGCTTCCTCGATCGCCGTCAGGTAACCGAAGGTCCGTGAGACGAAGGGGACATCGTTGTCGATGGTTTTGGGCACGCCGACCACGGCCAGCGCATGGCCGCGCCGCTTGGCCTCCTGAAAGATCTCCGCACCACCGCGCTGGGTGCCGTCGCCGCCGACGACGAACAGGATGTCGACCTTGCGCCGGATCAGGTTATCGACGGCCATGCTGACATCGACCGGGCCACGTGAGGTATTGAGCGCCGAGCCACCGGCCTTGTGGATGTCGTCGACAAATTCCGGGCTGAGCGGCACCGGTTCACCACCACGCCAAGGGTCCAGCCCCTGATAGCCGTTCCTGAAACCGAGAATTTCACGCACGCCATAGCCGTGATACAGCTCCAGCACCAGGGAGCGGATCACATTGTTGAGGCCGGGGCACAGCCCGCCGCAAGTGACGATGCCGGCGCGGGTTTTTTGCGGATCGAAAAACAGCATCTTGCGCGGCCCGGCGACCTCGAAAAG
>CAYMYD010000410.1:0-1862 GCA_964394535.1 uncultured Propionivibrio sp.
TGGGACGGTCACCGAGGTAAACCGTCCCGTCGAGGTCAAAAGCAAAACAGGGTTTGGAAAGAATGTTCACTTAGATCAGGTTGGGTAAAAGCATGATCAGCCATGGCCAGTAGGTGACAATGAGCAAGGCGACAATCAGGGCGATGATGAAGGGGATGGATTCCCTGACAAATTCGGCGATGGGAATCTTGGTGATCGAACAGGTGGTGAACATCATCGAGCCGAAGGGCGGCGTTACACCACCGATCATGATGTTGACAATCATCACCATGCCGAAATGGATCGGATCAACCCCCATCTGGATCATGACCGGCACCAGCAGCGGGGCGGTGATGATCAGCACGGCACCGCCTTCAAGGAACATCCCCATGATGAGCAGCAGGATATTGACGAGCATCAGCATGACGTGCGGGTTGGAGGAGACGTTCATCAGCATCTCGGTGATTTCCTGCGGCAGACGCTCCCAGCTCATGTAGTAGCTGAACACCGAGGCCGAGACGAGCAGCAGCACGACCGAACTGGAGGCGTAGAGCGAATCCCGGATGATCATCGGGAAGTGGTGCCACTTGAGCTGTTTGTAAACAAAGAAGCCGACGAAGGTGCAGAAGACGACGGCAACCGCACCCGCTTCCGTGGGGGTGAAGACACCATAACGCAGGCCCAGGATGATGGCGAAGGGCAGCAGTAAGGCCCAGCAGGAATGGCGCGCCTGCACCAGGATTTCCTTCATCGGGGCGCGTTTGTCGCGCGTTGGCAGGTAGTTGCGGCGGCGGGCGATGACGTTGACGGCAACCATCATGCATAAAGCCATCAGCAGGCCGGGGATATAACCGGCAATGAAGATTTTGGCCACCGAGACATTGGCGATCAGGGCGTAGATGATGAGGTTGATGCCCGGCGGGATGACCGGACAAACGGCGGAAGCCGCTGCCACCAGCGCCGAGGAGAAGCCCCGGCTGATGCCGCGTTTTTCCATTTCCGGCACCATGATCTTGGCCTGCATGGCCGCGTCGGCGTTGGCCGAACCGGAGATACCACCCATCAGCACGGCCAGCATGATATTGACTTGGGCCAGACCGCCACGCAGGTGGCCGGTCAGGACTTCGGCCATTTTCATGAGACTCGAGCTGATGCCCGAATAGTTCATGATCTCGCCCGCCATGATGAAGAAGGGAACGGCGAGCAGCGGGAAGGACGAGGTGCTGCTGATGAATTTCTGCAGCAAAAGATCCACCGGCGATCCGGCATTGATGAAAGTGAAATAGGTCAGTGCCGAGCCGAACAGGGCAAAGGCGATCGGGATTGAGGAAAAATAGAGGATGAAGACCACAAAAATGGGCAGCATGGCAACGTCGCTCATTGTGCAACTCCTTGTTTTTTCGTGAGTCGCGCCGCATCCTCAACGAGGAAGCGAATCGAATGGAAGGTCATCAGCGCAAAGCCGACAATGATTGCCGAGCTGACCCAGGCCGAAGAAATGTCGAGTACCGGCGTGGTCTTGATCGACGAGGCCTGCGTGAAAATGATCGACAGGTAGAAGATGTAGCCGTTGATGATGATCATCAGCACATGCACCATGAGCTTGATATAGGGCTGGAAGGCGTCGGGCAGCAGGCTGGTGACAACGTCGATGCCGATGTGCATCCCCCGCTTGTAAGCCGCCGAGCAGCCAACGAAAACGCTCCAGACGAAGGCGGAGGTTGCCACCTCTTCGACCCAGAAGATGCCGGTATGGAAGAAGTAACGCAAAATGACGTTCAGGATGACGACGAGAACCGTGACGGTCAGAAAAAATCCGCCGACGATTTCCTCAAAGTTTTTGATCAGTCTGATCATGGTGAATTCCTGCGCAGGCAAGGGTT
>CAYMYD010000411.1:0-1858 GCA_964394535.1 uncultured Propionivibrio sp.
AGGACGCTGCGGACTTCTTCGGCGGCCTTGCGCTTGAGTTCCTGTGCCGCTTCGGTTGAGTGCCAGGCCATGTGCGGTGTGCACAGGAAGTTTTCGTACTTGAACAAGGGGTGATCGGCCGAGGCAGGTTCAATGCCCAGCACGTCGAATGCGGCTCCCGCCAGACGTTTTTCGGCGAGCATTTTTTCCAGTGCGGCTTCATTGACGATATGACCGCGCGAGGTGTTGACCAGATAAGCCGTCGGTTTCATCAAGCGCAATGCGGATTCATCGAGCAGGTTGCGTGTTTCGTCGGTGAGCGGGCAGTGGATCGAGACGACATCGGACTGGCGCAGCAGTTCTTCGAGGCTGACCAGCTTGACGTAGTCCGGCAGGCGTTCGGCGCTGGCGTAGGGATCGTAGGCGAGGATCTGCATGCCCAGCGCGTGGGCTTTCTGTGCCAGCGCGCCACCGATGCGGCCAATGCTGATGACGCCGAGGGTCTGTACCTGATGGCGCACCACCGGCATCACCTGACGGACGTCCCAGATCCCTTGTTTGACCTGGGCATTGGCCTGAACGACCTTGCGCGTCAGGCAGAGCATCAGGGCCAAGGCGTGATCGGCAACTTCGTGCATGCCGTAATCCGGGACGTTGCAGACGATGATGCCCCGTTCGGCTGCTGCTTTCAGATCAATGGTGTCGACACCGACACCATAACGGGCCATGACCCGGCAGTGTTTGAGTTCGCCGATGACCCGGCGGCTCAGGGGCGCGTACTGGATGATCAACCCTTCGGCATCGGCGCACTGCGCGATGACTTCGTCTTCCGTCCGGCATTTCAGCCAGGGTAGTCCGTCGCTGGTGTCCGCCAGCACCTGTTTTTCAATTTCAATATCGGCGTGATCGCAATCCGTGACATATACCTTGTGTTTCCCTGACATATCTGGCTCCTGGGGTTGAATGATGTTGCGCTTTTTTACGAAAAGTAAACAAAACCTTTCGCAGCATTATAGCGAGTTGCCCTGGTGACCGGAGAGTAGATTGAAGCGGAAGGGCAGGCGTCGTGTCCACACGAGGTTCAGCTATTCCTGCCCGCCAGCTTCAAAACTTCCGCCCAGACACCGTCGTCGACGATGATGCCGTTCGCCCGATGCTCCTGACGGATACGCAGGGTCGATTCTCCCGGGTAGCTGACACGGCTGCTTTTTTCGTCCGGCGTCGACGAATTGACGTAATCGGCCACGCTGTCGGCAACCTGTTGGGTGAATTCCTCGCCGCCCAACTGGCGCGGGTCGAAGACGATGAAAACCTGTGAACAGCCGGTGCAACTGCCTTTCTGGATTTTGTCGATTCCGTTGGTCGGCAGGCCTTCGGAGAGCAGGGCGGCCAGGGTGTCCAGAAGAATGGCCAGACCCGAACCTTTCCAGTAACCCGTTGGCAGAATGCGCATCGACTGCTCGATCGGGCCGGGTTCGGCGGTCAGCGTACCGTCCTGATCGAAACCGCCGGGGAAGGGGAGTTGCTCGCCCTTGAGCCGGGTGACCTGCAGTTTGCCGTAGGAATATTGCGACATGGCCATGTCGAGGACGATGTTTCCCTTCTGGCGAGGTACGGCCATGACGAAGGGGTTGTTGCCAAGACGTGGATTCTTGCCGCCCCAGGCCGGCATGCACGATTCCGTATTGGTCCAGCTGATGGCCAGATAGCCCTTGTCGGCGGCATGCCAGCCATAACTGCCGCCGCGCATCCAGTGTGTCGTATTGCGCAGGCTGACAATGCCGACGCCTTGTTCGCTGGCAATCGCCATGGCGCGATCAACGGCAAAGAACGCGTTGAGAATCCCCGGCCCCTGATGACCATCGTAAATCTCGATGAC
>CAYMYD010000412.1:0-1855 GCA_964394535.1 uncultured Propionivibrio sp.
TACCTCTGCGGCATCGAATTTATCGACCTTTCCCGCGAGCAGGTCGAGTCGATCAAGGATTGTTTTGATTTCTACCGGAAAAACGTGGAGTTCAGCGGTTCGTAGCCAGTTCATTCCGCCGGTACCTGCCTGGGAAGCCCGCTGGCTCAGGTGCGTAGATTGTCCAGAATCCCTCTGGCCGCGGTGATGCCACTGCGTACCGCACCTTCCAGCGTGGCCGGATAGTCGGCACAGAGGTGGTCGCCAGCCAGCCAGAGGCCGGGGTACGGGGTTTTTGTCGTGGCACGGGGCAGGGCCGGGCGACAGGAAAAAGTGGCCCGGCGTTCGCGGATCACCTGTTGCCAACGGGGCGGCGGCAGGGACCGGCCCAGCACCTGTTCGAGTTCCTTGTGCAGGGCGGCAGCCAGCGTGGCGTTGTCGCCCTCATCCCAACGACCATTCGCACTGAGTACGAAGGCAATGAGGCCGGGATCGTCGCGCAGCAGCGCGTGATCGAAAGCCCACTGCCCCAGTTGCTTGCCGCCGGGTCGGCCCATGCCGAGCATGGCGCAGGGCAGGCGGACTTCGGTGGGGTAACGGGCGTAGAGCGTGCCGATCGGTTCGTAGTGGTATTGCGCCAGCAGTGAGGCGATGGCGGCGGTTTCCGGCAGCGTTTGCAGCAAGGGTACGGCTTGCTGCGGAGCGACAGCGAGGATGACATGGGCGAAATTTTCGCCGTCAAGCCGTAGATCGGTAGGGAGGGATTCGATGCGGGCGGACAGCCGGATCGTGCCGCCGTGCGCGGTAATGTACTGACTCGCGGCATCCGGGAAAATCCGGCCGAGGTCGGTCGCAGGCAGCAGCAGGTCGGTGTCTTCCCGTGCGCCCCCCAGACTGTCGCGCAGGACGTTGGCGAAAATCTGCGCCGAGGCGTTTTCCGGTGCCGTGTTGAGGGCAGCGAGGCACAGGGTATCCCACATCAACTGACGTACCCGGCCCTGTTGCCGGTGTTGGTCGAGCAGTTCGCTGACGCTGACATCGGCCGGAAGCTGGTAGTTGCGGGCCTGCAGGGCGCGAATGAAGCGGGCGGCGGCGATTTTTTCGCTCAGGGAACAGCCGCTGGCGCCGAGCAAGCCGGTCGCCAGATGCAGCGGGGCAGGAAGACGCGGCAGGCGCAGGCGGAAACCGAGTGCTGGATGTTCGATGGCCAGCGGCAGACGTTTGAAACAACGCGCCGGATCGGCACCAACAAGGCGCATCAGGCGCAGGCAGTCGCGGTAAGCACCGAGCAGGATGTGCTGACCGTTATCAAGTGCCTGTCCGTTGATTTCCACCCGTCGCGCCCGGCCGCCCAACTGTTTGGCGGCTTCAAACAGCGTGACGTCCACACCGGCAGAAACCAGCTCAACCGCTGCCGCCAACCCCGCCCAGCCGCCGCCGATGATGGCTGTCTTGCGTTTCATCGGGAAATCCCTTTTTTTTCACCGCAAAGGCGCAAAGGCGCAAAGCTCGCAAAGAACGGCGAAACAAATGGCTGACCAACATCAGTCTGCAGTGCCTTTAAGTCACTGTCACCTTGACACCTTGTTTCTCTGCGGCACTCTGCGCCTTTGCGCCTTTGCGGTGAAATGCGTTGTTCCATCGCTCAACCCTTGAGCCAGGTGCGACAGGCGATCCACAGTTTGCGCAGGGGCGGGAGCGAGATGTGCTGGTTCATCACCGGGCAGTTGTCGCGCTTGATTTCGTCGAGCAGGGTGCGGTAGATGGCGGCCATGATCAGTCCGGGGCGCTGCGTCTTCCGGTCGCTGGCCGGGAGCTTGCTCATCGCTTCGGTGTAGTAGTGTTCGGCGCGTTCGATCTGGAAGGCCATCAGCTG
>CAYMYD010000413.1:0-1850 GCA_964394535.1 uncultured Propionivibrio sp.
CGCTCGACGATGTCGGCCCGGGTCAGGGCGTCGGCGGTGGCGGTCAGGGCGATGCGCGGCACCTGCGGGTAGCGCTCGTGCAGCAAGTTCAGCGCCAGATAGTCGGCACGGAAATCGTGCCCCCACTGACTGACGCAATGCGCTTCATCAATCGCCACCAGGCTGAACAGGCCGCGCTCGTAGAGTGAATCCAGCTGCGCCAGCATGCGTGGCGTGGTCAGACGCTCCGGCGCGACGTAGAGCAGTACCAGACGACCGCTCATCATCTCGCGCTCGATGCGCTGCACCTCCGGGAATTCCAGCGTCGAGTTGAGGAAAGCGGCGTGTACGCCAGCCTCTTCCAGCGCGCCGACCTGATCATGCATCAGCGCGATCAGCGGGCTGACCACCACCGTCACGCCGCGTCCGGTGCGATGCCGGGCAATCGCCGGGATCTGGTAGCACAGGCTCTTGCCACCGCCGGTCGGCATCAGCACCAGCGCATCGCCACCGCCGATCATGTGCGCAATGATCGCCGCCTGTGCCCCGCGAAAGGCGTTGTAGCCGAAAACTTCCTGAAGGATTGCTGCCGGGTCGGCCGAAAGGAAGGTCTGGGTCAAAAGATCATCCGGTCAGTCGGGCGGAACTTGTACGCTGCACCCCGACGGCTTCCATCTCTGCCCAGGCCTTGTCGAGCGAACCATTCAGGTCGATGGCACGACAGGCGTCTTCGATGACCCAGGTTTCGAATCCGGCGGCGCGGGCATCCAGCGCGCTCCATGCCACGCAGTAGTCGGTCGCCAGACCGCACAGATAGACGGTATGAATGTCGCGCGCCCGGAGATAGGCGGCCAGGCCGGTGCTCGTGCAGCGGTCACCTTCCAGAAAGGCGGAGTAGCTATCCACCTGCGGGTGGGCACCCTTGCGCAGGATAAGTTGTGCGTGTGTCACCTGCAAACCGGCATGCAGTGCCGCGTCGTGCGTTCCCTGCACGCAATGCGTTGGCCACAGCACTTGCATGCCGTAGGGCAGTTCGATCAGTTCGTAAGGCTGCCGTCCCGGATGGTTGGCGGCAAAAGAAACGTGATTGGCCGGATGCCAGTCCTGCGTCAGCACGACGTTCTCGAACAGCGGCGCGATGCGGTTGATGACCGGCACAACCAGATCACCACCGGCAACCGGCAGGCCGCCACCCGGCATGAAACCATTCTGGACATCAACAATGAGCAAGGCCGATTGAGGTGACATGGGTACTTCCCCCGATACAGATAAATGGCCATTTTCGGCGAAGTCATCGACTTCCGGCAAGTCATGAGCCAATTTGCGGCCTGGGGTTTGCACAGTGCCGCTGGCCCACTCCCCCGCCCCTTCCGCAAGCGGGCGAGGGGAGTGTGGTTTGGGATAGATGGATGCGTGGTCAGGGCGGTTCGCGAACCGCCCCTACGGTGCATTGCATTCTGCCGATGACTGGGCCATGCTATCCGCCTATACAGGAGGAGGCTTATCATGCGTATCGGATTCTTTGGTGCCGCCGGCGAAGTCACGGGTTCCAGCTATCTCGTCGATACCGGCAGGATTCGTTTCCTGGTCGATTGCGGCATGTTTCAGGGCGGACAGGAGGCGCGGGCGAAAAATCTGGCGGCGCTGAATTTTGGCTTCGACGTGCGCAAACTCGATTTCGTCCTGCTCACCCATGCACACATCGACCATTCCGGCCTGCTGCCGCGCCTGGCGGTGATGGGCTATCGCGGGCCGGTCTACGCCACCCCGGCGACCATCGACCTGCTCGAAGTCCTGCTGCCCGACAGCGCGCATATCCAGGAGAAGGAAAGCGAGTGGCAGTTGCGCCATCAGCATCGTCAGGGCAAGGG
>CAYMYD010000414.1:0-1848 GCA_964394535.1 uncultured Propionivibrio sp.
GGCAAGGACGAAAAATCCGGCACTTTTGTCACCCGCGCCTGTGTAACGACAACGCCGCCCGCGGAAGTCATCACCGCAGCGCCGGACAGCGAAGAAAGCCCGCCGAACACCGCCACCGCACCCGCCGAGAAGAAAGCGAAGGCTGCACCGCAGAAACGTCGGGAGCACCGTGAAAAGCAGCCGCCAAAGAAAGCCGCTGTCACGCCCGAAACACCGGAGAGCGCAGCGCCGCTGGTCACAGCACCTACCCTTCCGGCAGAACCCGCCCCCGCGGTGACTGAAACCCCCTCGCTGCCGGAAAAACAAAGCACGCCTGATACTGTTGCGCCGGAGAAAAAACCGGCACGCAACCGCGCACGCAAGCCCAAGGCCCCGGCCGCCGAAGCCAAGGCAGCCAATGCCGACGAGGTTCCCGTCGCATAATAAAAAGCCGGGGCTTTGCGGCCCCGGCTTTCATGCTTGCTGATACGCGTTTCAGGCGTGCAGGTAACGCACCCGCAGTACGCCGTTGATCGCCTTCAACTGATCGATCACCGCCTGTGATACGGCGCTTTCGACATCGACCAGGGTAAAGGCAAAATCGCCACGCGATTTGTTGACCATGTTCTGGATGTTGAGCCCGGCACTGGCCAGCGCGGTCGAAATCTGACCGAGCATGTTCGGCACGTTAGCGTTGGCAATCGCCAGACGATAACCGGATTCACGCGGCATGGCGATATTCGGGAAATTGACCGAATTCGTGATATTGCCGTTTTCCAGATAGTCGGCGACCTGCTCGGCGACCATCATCGCGCAGTTTTCTTCGGCCTCCTCGGTCGAAGCGCCCAGGTGCGGCAGGGCGACGAAGCGCGCATGGCTGCGCAAGAGGTTGCTCGGAAAATCGCAAACGTAGGCATGAACCCGCCCTTCGTTGAGCGCGTCGAGTGTGGCACTCTCATTCACAATGCCCTCGCGCGAGAAGTTGAGCAGGATGACGCCTTTTTTCATCAGCTTGATCCGCTCGGCGTTGATCAGATCCTTGGTCGACGGCAGCAGCGGCACGTGCAGGCTGACAAAGTCGGCACGCTTGACCAGATCGTCAACGCTTACCGCCTTGCGCACCTGCGCGGGCAGACGCCAGGCCGCGTCAACGGTGATTTCCGGGTCATAGCCAACAACGTTCATCCCGAGCTGGATGGCCGATTCGGCGAGCAGCGAACCAATCGCTCCCAGCCCAATAATGCCGAGCGTGCTGCCACGCAGTTCGTGGCCGACAAAATGCTTCTTGCCGGCTTCAACCTGTTTTTGCAGCGATTCGTCGTCGCCGACCAGACCGCTGACAAACTTGAGGGCGGGAAAGAGATTGCGTGTCCCCATCAGCATCCCGGCGATCACCAGTTCCTTGACGGCGTTGGCATTGGCCCCCGGCGCGTTGAAAACGACAACGCCCTTTTCGCTCATCGCCTTGACCGGGATATTGTTGGTTCCGGCCCCGGCGCGGCCGATGCACTGGACGCTGGCCGGAATCGGCAGATCGTGCATGACCTGGGAGCGCACCAGAATGGCATCGGGTTCGGCCATGTCATTGGCCACGGCGTAGCCTTCGGGAAGACGGGCCAGCCCCTTTTTGGAAATGGCGTTCAGGGTTTGAATCTTGCGGGTCATGGCGGAACCTTTCTATGCGTGTTGTTTTTCAAAGTCGCGCAGGAGCCCGACCAGTTTCTCGACGCCTTCCAGCGGCATGGCGTTGTAGATCGAAGCGCGCATGCCGCCGACCGAACGGTGGCCCTTGAGCTGCAGGAGGCCGCGCGCCTTGGCTTCCTTGAGGAATTCCTCGTCGAGCGCCGCATCCTTGAGCGTGAAGGGAAT
>CAYMYD010000415.1:0-1835 GCA_964394535.1 uncultured Propionivibrio sp.
AGCCGAGATAAGTGAGTGCCGCATTGTCGGTAATCGCCGTCAGCGCCGTGGCCAGGTAATAGAGCACGGTGTAATTGACATCGGCCAGTGCCGCCTGGAGCCACCATTGCTGCAAACCGCCGAGCGTCACCAGACCGGCAAGGAAGAAGGCCACCATCATCCCTTCACGGATGTACAGCGGGTCCTGGTGCCGGTTGTAGGCCTGCGTATAGCCGATGAAGAACAGCAGGAGACCCATGAACACCGCCGGATGGTGAGCAAAAACGACGACGCCGACGAGGAAGGCAAGGTGCACGGCGGTGACGATGAACGGGATTTCGCCCCGTTCGTCGGCCGGGGTCTCGATCTGCCCTTTCCCGGCGATTTCCCGGCGGAAGAGCCAGGTCAGAACGGCCGCATTGATAAAGACGGCCATGGCGAATTTCCAGCCAAAATTCATCATCATGAAGGCCGTATCCCACTGCCACTTGGCAGCGACCATGAGTACCGGCGGAGCAGCAAAGTGCGTCATCGTTCCCCCGATGGAGACGTTGACAAACAGCACGCCGACCGTCGCGTATTTCAGGCGGTCGCTGAGTTGATGGTTGAAATAGGCATCGCGCAGCAAAATCGCCGCCAGCGTCATCGCCGCCGGTTCGGTAATGAACGAGCCGAGCAGCGGCACCACCGACAGGCACAGGAAATAGAAGGCCAGCGTCGAAGGCAACGGCAGGCTGCGCGCCATCAGCCCGACGATTTTCGTCACTCCCTGCAGGATCGGGCGACTGGCGGCGACGACCATGATCGCCAGCACAAACATCGGTTCGATATAGCTGCGCTCTTCGAGATAGCGCACGGCCTCATTCTTGCCAGAGATCAGGAACAGCGCGCTGATCAGGACAAAGGCCCAGATGCCGAAGACTGCCTCGACCTCGCCCAAGTAATGCAGCAAACCGGCATGGCGTGGATAACGGTGGGCAAGATTGAGAAAAAATCCGGCCGAGAAGGTATGCAGAACGGCAACTGCAAAAATGACAGCAGCGACCAGTTCAGGGGGGGTAGGGGAAAGTGAGCCCATCGTCGTTCAACTCCCTGGCAATGGAACAGACAAGCCACCAGCCGTTGGCCGGTAGCGCTACGGATTCCGGAAGGGGTTTCCCCCCGGTGCTTTACTGCTTACTTCGCTGCCTTGGCTGTTTCGATCCAGGCATCGAAGGTTTTCTGATGCGCCTTGATCCAGCCATCGACATGGCGGGCGATATCGGCCGGTTTGTCCTCACCGTTACGCATGCGCAGGTTTTGCGCGTTGATATCACCGACCGGCAACTGCATGGTTTCAAACAGTCTGGCTGCCACCGGATTTTTGGCGGCAAAACCCTTGTTGACCAGAACGTGCTGGCTATTTAACACGAAACCGAAGTTCTTGCCATTGGGCAGCTTGGTATCCAGTTTGGCCTGCTCGCCAGGCAGCGACGAAAACGGCACTTCCAGCCAGACCACTTCCTGACCGGGACGCAGCACACCGCTGACCCAATAAGGCGTCCAGGTGTAGTACAGAATCGGCTGCCCTTTCTTGAAGCGGGCAATGGTGTCGGCCATCAGCGCGGCATAGGAACCCTGGACGTGGCTCACGGTGTTTTTGAGGCCGAACTTGTCGATCTGGTGTTCGATGACCGCCTCGCAACCCCAGCCCGGATTGCAGCCGGTCAAATCCGCCTTGCCGTCACCGGTCGAATCGAAGAGTTTGGCGAGCTTCGGGTCTTTGAGTTGGTCGATGCGTGTGATTTTGTATTGCTCGGCTGTCTTTTTGTCGATCAGGTAGCCTTGCGCGGCGTTGGTCGAATAAGTGCCCTTGC
>CAYMYD010000416.1:0-1559 GCA_964394535.1 uncultured Propionivibrio sp.
GCCAGCAGGAAAGGAATGGTGAATTTCTGGTGATCGCCCAGTTCGATGCCGACCAGACCGACCAGCAGGAAGGTTGATGGTGTCAGCGGACTGACCGGGAAGCCGGTCGTCATCTGCCCGAGCAATGCCGCCTGGGCCATCTGTACCGGTGCCACGCCCAGCGTTTTTCCAGCTTCTGCCAATACCGGCAGTACGCCGAAGTAGAAGGAGTCCGGATCAAACAGCAGACTCAAGGGCATGGAGACCAGTCCCAGAATGAAAGGAATATGTTCAGCCATCGAGGGCGGGATGCTTGCTGCGAGGAAAGCGGCCATCGCTTTGAGCATTCCGGTTTCCTTCATGATGCCGGTAAATACCCCGGCAGCAAGCAGGATAGTGGCCATCAGTAGCGCCGCCTTGGCGTGTGCATCAACCCGTTCGCGCTGAACTTTGACGATCGGATAGTTGATCAGCAGCGCCATGATGGTGCCGATCATGAAGCATACCACCGGGTCGAGCTTACCCGTAATCATGGTGCCCAGCACGATGAGGACAAGTATGCCGTTCACCGCAAAGTTTTTCGGGCGACGCAGTTCCTTTTGCTCGGCTGTCAGCTCCTGCTCGTGATGCGTTGCGCCGGAAGCGTCCGAGGCACTGCCTGTCAGGCCCAGGCGCCGCTCTTCCCGCTTGCCGAGGAACCAGGCACCAACAAAAACGAACAGCAGGCCGGTGATCTGTACCGGCACCATCGGCAGATAAACTTCCGTCACGGGAATCTGCAAGGAGGCGGCCACACGCAGGGTTGGCCCGCCCCAGGGCAGGGCATTGGCGACTCCGGCAGCGCCGGCCACCACGCAGGCCAGAATGCGCTTGTCCATCTTGAGGCGCTCATAACGCGGTAGCAGGGCCGGGATGGTCACGAGGAAAGTGACGGCACCGGAACCATCAAGGTGCACAATAGCCGCCAGAATGGCCGAGCCGAGCACAATGCGCGAAGGCCGCATACCGACGACTTTCAGCACCTTGTCGATGATTGGATCGAGCAGTCCGGCGTCTTTCAGGACACCGAAGAACAGAATGGCAAAAACAAACATACCGACGATCGGCGCAATGCCCTTGATCCCGTTGATGATGAATTTGTTAACGCCAAAGCCAAAGCCACCGATCAGTGCGGCGATGATCGGAAAAGCGATCAGCGCTACCATGGGTGACAACTTTTTGGTCATGATCGCCACCAGCATCAGGATGATCGTGACAATACCCAATAAAGCCAACATACTTAACCCTCTGTAAAAAATGCTCCATCAGAGCTTTGAGTGATAAATCATGCATTTGCTACAGGTGCCTCCCCAGCATCCTGAGCTACGCCAGTCTGATACAGGAAGATGAATCAGGGAAATGGATATTTACGATAAACTGATCGGATAGCATGATTAATATCTCGTACAAACTGCTGAAGGCTTTCTTGACCCTCAGCGAGCACAAAAATTTCACCCGAGCCGCCGAGCATTTCCATGTCTCGCAATCGACTTTCAGTGGCCTGATCCAGCGACTGGAAGAGGAAGTCGGTACGCGCCTGT
>CAYMYD010000416.1:1569-1825 GCA_964394535.1 uncultured Propionivibrio sp.
ATACACGCACTGTCGTGCTGACGCCCGAGGGCGAACTGTTCGCCGAGGCGGCAGCGAATCTGGTGCAGGACATTCAGTGGACTTTTTCCGACCTCAAGGATTACGTGAGCAAGAAGAAAGGCTACGTCTCGATTGCTGCCCTGCCGTCGATTGCCTGCGACTGGTTGCCCCCATTGATTGCCGAATATCAGCGCTGTTATCCGGGCGTCCTGGTTCAGCTTCATGATCTGCTTTCGGATCGCTGTCTCGAATTGCT
>CAYMYD010000417.1:0-1821 GCA_964394535.1 uncultured Propionivibrio sp.
CCCGTCCGGTTAAAATAGCGCCATGACTTTCGACACCCAAAAACTCCGCGAACGCCTGGATCTCTACGAGCGCCTGATGCGCCTCGACAAGCCGATCGGCATTCTCCTGCTGCTCTGGCCGACGCTGTGGGCCTTGTGGCTTTCGGCGTATGGACGACCGGACTGGCGGGTGGTGTGGATCTTCGTGCTCGGCACGGTGCTGATGCGCTCCGCCGGTTGCGTGATCAATGACCTCGCCGACCGGCATATCGACCCGCATGTGGCGCGCACCAAAGACCGGCCGCTGGCCGCTGGCAAGGTGTCGAAAAAAGAGGCGGTGATGCTGTTTCTCCTTCTTTCCTTGTGCGCTTTCTGCCTGATCCTGCCACTGCAAAATCTGAAAGTGATCGGACTGTCGGTGGTCGCCCTGTTCCTCGCGGCGACCTATCCGCTGACCAAGCGCTTTTTTGCCATTCCGCAGGCGTATCTGGGCATCGCTTTTGGCTTCGGCATTCCGATGGCCTACGCCGCGCATCTCGACACCGTCCCACGGGTTGCCTGGTGCCTGCTGCTGGCCAACGTCTTCTGGGCCATCGCCTACGACACCGAATACGCGATGTTCGACCGCGAGGATGATCTGAAAATCGGCATCAAGACCTCGGCGATTACCTTTGGTCGTTTCGACATTGCTGCCGTGATGCTGTGCTACGCGCTGACGCTGGGGCTGCTCGTCTGGGTCGGCAGCGTCCTGCATCTGGGCCGCTATTACCATATCGGCCTGGGCGTGGCTGGCGCGCTGGCCGTCTATCACTTCCTGCTCATCCGGCAGCGCGATCCGGCGCGCTGCTTCAAGGCGTTCATGCACAACAACTGGCTGGGGGCGAGCATTTTTGCCGGTATCGTCCTCGATTATCTGCTGCGCTGAAAGACCAACCATGAAATACCACGACCTCCGCGATTTCATCGCGCAACTGGAAAGCATCGGCGAGCTCAAACGCATCGGCATCGAAATCGACCCGCGCTTCGAGATGACGGAAATCTGCGACCGCGTCCTGCGCGCCGGTGGCCCGGCCCTGCTCTTTGAAAAGCCTGCTGGCCATACCATGCCGGTACTCGCCAATCTCTTCGGTACCCCGCGGCGCGTGGCGCTGGGCATGGGTGAGGAATCACTCACCGCCCTGCGCGAAGTCGGCAAACTACTCGCCTACCTCAAGGAACCGGAGCCACCCAAAGGCATCAAGGATGCCTGGGACAAACTGCCCACCTTGCGCCAGGTGCTCAACATGCCGCCGAAACTTGTTTCCTCGGCCCCCTGTCAGGAAATCGTTCAGGAAAGCACCGAGGTCGATCTCGCCCAGCTACCGATCCAGCACTGCTGGCCGGGGGACGTGGCACCGCTGATTACCTGGGGACTGACCGTTACCCGTGGGCCGCAAGGTTTTCCTGAGTCAAAACCGCGGCAGAACCTCGGTATCTACCGGCTACAGGTCATCGGGCGCAACAAGGTCATCATGCGCTGGCTGGCGCATCGGGGCGGCGCGCTCGATTTCCGTGACCACTGCCTGCGCCATCCGGGCCAGCCCTTCCCGGTCGCTGTTGCCTTGGGAGCCGACCCGGCGACGCTACTGGCCGCAGTAACGCCCATCCCGGACAGCTTGGCGGAATACCAGTTTGCCGGACTGCTGCGCGGTAGCCGGACCGAGCTGGTCAACTGCCTCGGCTCGGAATTGCAAGTGCCCGCTTCGGCGGAAATCGTGCTGGAAGGCCACGTCGACCCGAATGAAACAGCGCTGGAAGGCCCCTACGGCGACCACACCGGCTACTACAACGAACAGGCGACTT
>CAYMYD010000418.1:0-1818 GCA_964394535.1 uncultured Propionivibrio sp.
TTCGCGGCGTGACCGAGGAAACCACCACCGGCGTGCATCGCCTCTACCAGATGCATGAGCGCGGAGATCTGAAATTCCCGGCGATCAACGTCAATGATTCGGTGACCAAATCCAAGTTCGACAACCTCTACGGTTGCCGCGAATCGCTGGTCGACGGCATCAAACGCGCGACCGATGTGATGATTGCCGGCAAGGTGGCGCTGGTCTGCGGTTACGGCGATGTGGGCAAAGGCTCGGCACAGGCGCTGCGTGCTTTGTCCGCCCAGGTCTGGGTAACGGAAATCGACCCGATCTGTGCCTTGCAGGCGGCGATGGAAGGCTACCGCGTGGTGACCATGGATTACGCCGCTGACAAGGCCGATATTTTTGTCACCTGCACCGGCAACTACCACGTCATCACCCATGAGCACATGGTCAAAATGAAGGATCAGGCCATCGTCTGCAACATCGGTCACTTCGATAACGAAATCGACGTGGCGTCGATCGAGCAATACGAATGGGAAGAAATCAAGCCACAGGTTGACCACATCGTCATGCCCTCCGGCAACCGCATCATCCTGCTGGCCAAGGGGCGGCTGGTGAATCTGGGCTGCGCGACGGGGCATCCTTCCTACGTGATGTCTTCCAGTTTCGCCAACCAGACCATCGCCCAGATCGAGCTTTTTACGCGCACAGCGGATTATCCGGTCGGTGTTTACACCCTGCCCAAGCACCTCGATGAAAAGGTCGCCCGCTTGCAGCTCAAAAAGCTCAACGCACAACTGACCGTGCTCACCGAGCAGCAGGCGAAGTACATTGGCGTCTCCGTCGATGGGCCGTACAAGGCAGATCATTACCGGTATTGAAAGCGGTGAGGGTTTAACGCCCGTAGGTACGATCAGCGACGCGTGATCGTACCTACGGACTACGGCCTGATCCTTTCAGAATGATGAAAAACCTCCCCTGTATTGAGAAACCATGATCTCCTCACGCCTGACTCCTGACTCCTCACTGAATTTATCCATCGAGTTTTTCCCGCCGCAAACGCCGGAAGGCGTGGAGAAACTGTGCCAGGTCAGAAAAAATCTGGCGGTACTCAAGCCCGAATTCTTTTCCGTCACCTACGGCGCGGGCGGTTCGACGCGTGAACGCAGTTTTGCCGTGGTCAAGGAAATTGCTGCCGAAGGCTTTGAGGCGGCACCACACCTTTCCTGCATCGGTTCGACGCACGACAATATCCGCGAAATACTCCGCCAGTATCAGGCCGAGGGCATCCGCCGCATCGTGGCGCTGCGCGGCGATCTGCCTTCCGGCATGGCGGAAACCGGGGAATTCCACTACGCCAGCGAGCTCGTCGAATTCATCCGGAGCGAAACCGGCAATGATTTTCTGATCGAAGTCGCTGCTTACCCCGAATGGCACCCGCAGGCGCGTTTTCCGCAGGACGACCTCAAGGCGTTTGTGAGCAAGGTCAGGGCCGGGGCCGATTCGGCGATTACCCAGTATTTTTACAACGCCGACGCCTACTTCCATTTTGTCGATGAAGTCCGCAAGCAGGGCATCGACATTCCGATCATTCCCGGCATCATGCCGATTGTCAGCTTCTCCCGTCTGGCGCGCTTTTCCGATAGCTGTGGCGCGGAGCTGCCGCGCTGGATGCGGCGTAAGTTCGAGGGATTAGGGGATGATGTCGATGCGGTGCGCGCTTTCGGGCTGGATGTCGTCACCGCCCTGTGCGAGCGCCTGCTGGCCGGTGGCGCGCCGGGGCTGCACTTCTATTCGATGAACCAGTCGGCGCTGACACTGGAAATCTGTCAGCGCCTGGGACTGCATCGTGAA
>CAYMYD010000419.1:0-1817 GCA_964394535.1 uncultured Propionivibrio sp.
AACTGGCCGCGCACCGCGCCCTCGAAGTCGAAGCGGCGTTTGAGGGTGACTTTGGGCACCAGCACGGCAATGGGAATTTCCTGCCCGCGCCTGATCGATTTCGCCCCGGTGCGGTGCCGTTCGGCCCGTTTGAAGCGGCTCAGCACCGAGGTGTTTTCCTTGAGGTTTTCGGCCATCAGGATGACCTGGCCGTTTTTTCGGATGAAATACGCGTTACCGGAACGAAGCAGCGCTTCAATCACCCGTTTGAAGGCCCGGCGACCGATGCGCCGCCCTTCTTCGGTCAAGGGGATCAGCATCCGGCCAGAGAGCGTGCCGCCCCGGACGTGGATGCCCAGCCACGGAATGCGCGAGCCGATCAACAATGCGGGTAGTTTGTCCGGATTGCGGTCATAGACCTTCGGACGCAGCGAATTCACGAAGGCCGGTTTTTTGACTGAGAAATCACGCCGCATCTGGTGGCGCACCGCTTCGGTGATTTCCTTGCCGCCTGCCCGCATCCCGGTGGCGACCACCTGATGAATTGCCGTCCGCTTCTGCCGGGCCCAGGCTTCGAGCGTCGACTTGTCCAGCAGTCCCGAAGTCGTCAGGGAAATCTTCAGCACGACAGCCTTTTCATCATTCGGCGCAATGCGTCATTGCTTCCCTGGCTGCCGGTCGCAATCAGTGACAGGAGATTCGCCATCTGCCGCGCTTCCTGCCGTTCGATGGCGTCCAGAAAGGCGTTCATCTGTGCCAGGGAGTAGCCCAACACGTCGGCGTAGGCGTGGCCTGCCCCGATCAGCCGTTGCAGGGCGTCGCTCCAGCAGGCGCTTCCAGCCGACGCCCGATCCGTACTGCCGCCTGCGTCACGTCCGGCAGCAGGCGGCGGATAAAAAAATCGGCATTGACCGTAAATACCGCTTCAGCAAGATGCAAGGCCGCATCCGTTTCCAGACAGGCCACCCAGTCACGAGGGCGGCGCGTCGCAATAGCGATGGCTTCAATCAGCGCCTCGCCGTGCTCGCCAACGATGGCCAGCCAGTCCGGCGACGTCGACAGGTGGGCAGCGACCGGGGCAATGGCCCGCGCAAAACCAGGCAATTCGCCCAGCTTGAGCGGCGAGAGATCGATTCGCTCACCGCCGATGTCGATAAAAACCGGCACCGGCGGCAGCGCCGTGAAGTTCGGCGCTTCCATTACAGGAGAATCAGCCGACCAAACTGCCCGAGCGCTCCACTTGCCACCTTGGTCAAATCTGCCAGCACCTGTCCGGAGAGTTCGAACTTCATGAGTTCCGTACCAATTACCGACAGATCCTTGGTCGGATTGATCGCCACCCGATAGAGGTCAATCACCACCTCACGGTTGGCATCGGCGGTGTTGAGGCCTTCGAAGCGCACCCACCGTTCGGGCAGCGGCTGGGTGAACATCGCCGTGACATTGGCAAGCCCGTAGCTGTAGCTGGCCGTAATCGCACCCGTCACCCCCGTGAGGTCGGTAAAGCGGATCGAGCCGTGCTTTTCATTGACGGTGTATTTGGTGCTGGCGACGGTGGTGCTCCCGGCCTTGACGACGACGCTGGAAACATTCTGCCGCGCCAGGAGATACAGCTTGTCCGTTTCGGCGGTCGTGATCACGGCTTCGTCCGTCACCGTGCCCGAGGTGACGGCCGTGGTGGAGCCATAGAGCGCCAGTTCCAGATTGGTCGGGATCAGTTCTTCCAGCGTACAGGCAAACTCGCCTTTTTTGGTCTTGATGAGTTGCAGGTCGGTGAGGCGCTGCCCGGATTGCGATTCCTGATGCTCCAGGGTTTCGACCGACAGCGACACCTTGAG
>CAYMYD010000420.1:0-1809 GCA_964394535.1 uncultured Propionivibrio sp.
GGCCATGGTGCGCTTCGAGGTGCACGATACCGGTGTCGGCATCCCGCAAGAAGCCATCCCCCGGCTGTTCAACGCCTTTGAACAGGCCGACAACTCCACCACACGAAAATACGGCGGCACCGGCCTCGGGCTGGCGATTACCCGGCGGATCATCGAGCTGATGGGCGGGAAAGTGGGCGTCGAGAGCACCCCCGGCGTTGGCAGCCTCTTCTGGTTTACCGCACGCTTGAGCAAGCAAAGCGGCAGCCGGAGCGCATCGTCTGCCGACAACTCGGACGCCGAATCGCTGCTCCGCCAGCACCATCAGGGACGTCGCGTCCTGCTGGTCGACGACGAACCTGTCAACCTGGAAATCGCCCGCTTCCTGCTCAATGAAGTCGGCCTGACAGTGGATACGGCGGAAGACGGTCTCCAGGCCATCCAGAAGGCCAAGGAAAATACTTACGCGCTGATCGTCATGGATATGCAGATGCCCCATCTGAACGGACTTGACGCGACAAGCCTGATACGCAGGCTGCCGGGCTACCAGCACATTCCTGTTCTGGCCATGACGGCCAATGCCTTTGCCGAAGACAAGGAGCGCTGCCTGGCTGCCGGGATGAATGACTTCATCGCCAAGCCCTTCGATCCGGCCGTGCTGTTTTCCGTCCTGCTTGAATGGCTGGAGCGCTCACCGAATCCTTGAGCTTGGGCGCTTGCTCCTGAGCACGCTCAGCGCGATTCCTTGATGATCCGCCCGAAACCGGGTTGCAGCGGACGGGCGTTGGGCGGGTAGAGGCGCTCGAAAATATTCAACTGTTCGGCGGAAATCGCCTGTGGCTGTTTGAGCACCAGCCATTGCACGTCTTCGGTGCACGGGGGGGTCGTCAGGGAGCCCATGAAGGTGTAGTAGCGCCGGTCGGCCGGTAGTAGCTGCTCCGTGTCGAGACGCTGCTCCGGCGGGGCGAGTTCGCCACCCCGCTCCAGCGGCAGATTGTTGAGCACACGCTGGATGAACGGATTTTCGCCGCCTTTTTCCAGAAAAACACTGAGGATGACCACCTTGCCATCTGCTGCGCGATGCGTGAGTTGCACCTCCATGTCGAAGTGCCTGCCATCCACTGCGGTTTCGGACGGTCGATGAAACTGGAATTGGGTCAGCGCATAGGGTTTGCCAAGCAGGCTCAGACTGCCGCCGTAGCTGAAAACCACCAGATTCCTGCCGCTGTCGGCTACCCGGAACGACGCGGGCAGATAGTCAAAACGGATCGGTTCGAGATCGACGGCAAAGCCCTCGCGGAGGTCGATCGGTGACTGCCGCCGACCGGAGGCACAAAGCTGGTAGTCACTGTTCAGCCTGCCCCAGAACATCGGCCCGCTATTGCCCTCGTAGGACCAGGCAAGGCGTACCGGTTCCACTGCGGCGACCTTGCTGCCACGGGCTCTGGCACTACCCGCTGACGATGCCGTTACCGCTCCACGCTTGCCAGTCAGCGTTTCTTTGGCCTGCGCTGCCAGGCGCTGCACATCCTTTTTGACTGCCTTGTCGATCAGCGCCTCATTATGCTGGCGTAACCCCGCGGCCATCTCGTTGACCTTGCCGATGGTTTCACCGGCCGTGACCTTGCTTGCCTCGGCAGCCCCTTTGGGACGACAGGCTTCACGAAAGAGTTTGTCGTCGGGTGTTCCACTACGCACTGGCATGTCATTGGGAACTTTCACATCTTCCTGCCGCAGCAGCTCGCCATCTTCCTTGTAATAGGCGCGCTTCAACGTGGCGTAGGTACGCTCCTTGCAGTCGTAGCGATTGAGGATTTCGATCGTCTGATA
>CAYMYD010000421.1:0-1797 GCA_964394535.1 uncultured Propionivibrio sp.
CTTGCGCGTGTCGACGAGGCGGAAAAACTGGCTGCCGCCATGCCTGATGAGCGTGTCGGGGAACTACAGTTACAGCCTGCACTGGTTGCCCTCAAGGCCAGCATCGGCGAACTGATTGCCGTGACCCGCCAGGATCTTTTCCTGCAGGAGGATCTGCGCGAATACCTCTATCGCTTTTCCAGCGTCCTGAACGAACTGCCACCAATGGCACAGCGCGAAACCGTCGATGGCATTTTCCGTGACCTGATGAGCGCCATCGAAGTCAGCAGCCCGGAGATGCTCGCCACCCTGCGCGAGAGGGTGATTCAGCAGACGAATCGCATCCCGCTTGCCGACCCGGCTGCAGCGCGCATCATCCACCTGATCCGCGACAACCTGGACGGTCCGGAAAGCCTGTTTCTGCTGCGTGACCGGCAGTTTCAGTTACGCGAGCGCAAGGCCTTCCTCGTTTCGCGCACCCGCGCTGAAGCCGAACGCCTGAGCGAGCGCGTCGGCGCTTACGTGCAGAATGCGCGATTGCACGTTGAACAGCGTGGCGAATCGGTGACGCGCGCGGTGCGTTCCGGGACGCTGGGCATCACGCTTCTGACCGCGATCTGTATCGCTGTTGCCCTGTTTGGCGCGTTTGTCGTCACCCGACTGGTCGGCAGCCTGATCCGCATCACGCAGGTGATGAGCAAACTGGCGGCCGGGGACACCGAGCAATCGACACCGGAAACTGCTCGCCGCGACGAACTGGGTGCCTTGGCACGTGCTTTTGAAGTGTTCCGCGACAACGCCCGCGCGGTGCGGCGCATGGCTAACGAGATTCGCGAACAGGGCACTCTGCTGGCCACCGTCGTCGAAAGCATGAAAGACGGGCTGTCGGTTTTTGACGCGGAAGGCCGTTTGCTGACCTGGAACCGACAATATCCGGCGCTCTTGCATCTGCCGGAAACAGCCATCCAACGCGGCATGAGCATCACGGAAATTCAGGCCTTGCTGCCCGCGCAGATTGGCGATGGCTCCGGTGGCCCGGCGCTGCTGGCGGAATACAACACCCTGCGCCAGCAGGAAGCGCATCGTTTTGAACTCGCCTTCCGCGGCGGATGGATCGTTGAATTTCGCAGCAGCCCGATGCCCGGCGGTGGTTTTGTCACGCTTTACAGTGATCTGACCGAGCGCCGTGTGGTCGAGGCGCAGTTGCGGCAGGCACAGAAAATGGAAGTGCTGGGACAACTCACCGGCGGCGTTGCCCACGATTTCAACAACCTGCTGACCGCCATTACCGGCAACCTCTACCTGCTTGAACAGGACCAGCATCTTTCCGATCCGGGGCGGCGCTTTGCCCACCGCGCACTGTCGGCCGCCGAACGCGGCGCAACCTTGACGCAACGCCTGCTGGCCTTTGCCCGGCGGCAAATGCTTGCGCCCAGCGTTGTCGAAATCGACCCGTTCATCGAGGATCTCGCTGATCTCATCGAATACAGCGTCGGGCAGGGCGTCACGCTGTCGCTTGAACTTCAGGTACCGGGACTTTGCGCCTGGATTGACCGTGGACAACTGGAAAATGCCTTGCTGAACCTCGCCATCAACGCCCGTGACGCCATGCCCGACGGCGGCACCCTGCGCCTGGGCAGCCGTGCTGACGGCAAGATGGTGTGCATTGACGTGACCGACACCGGCCATGGCATGGACGAAGCAGTGCGTGAGCGCATCTTTGACCCTTTCTTCACCACCAAGGCGGGCTCCGGTAGCGGGCTGGGGCTTTCCAGCGTCTATGGTTTCATCCGGCAATCCGGCGGCGACATCCATCTG
>CAYMYD010000422.1:0-1785 GCA_964394535.1 uncultured Propionivibrio sp.
CTGGCCAAACACGGGCGGTCGGAAGTTAACTGAGCACCAACAAGCCGGAAAGCGGCACCTACTTCCTGCCGAGCAAATCCTTCAGATTGGCGAAGGGCTGTGCCGTTGCCCGGTTGGCTGAGCACTTGCCGCCACTGATTCCCGCAGCGTGCGCGGCTTGGGCGTCGAGTTCGCGGGCGTGCTCGTTGTCGTGGCAGTAGAGACAGAGCAACTCCCAGTTGCTGCCGTCCTTGGGGTTGTTGTCGTGGTTGTGGTCACGGTGGTGCACGGTCAGTTCGCGCAGGTTTTCGCGGGTGAATTCGCGGGTACAACGGCCACAGACCCAGGGATAGATCTTCAGAGCCTGTTCGCGGTAACCGGCTTCGCGCGTCTGCCGGTTGCGGATCGTCTCGGCGATCATTCGGTCGGTGTGGGCGCGTTTTGCGGCATCAGTGTTCATGTCCTGTACTCCTGTCTTTCCGTGGTGCCTGAGCAGTTGCTGACAATCTTTCCCGGCTTGATAAGATAATAAGCTCGCATTATCACTGATTTTTCTCGCTTCCCGCGGCCCGTTGCGATAGGCTTGTCTGCGCTGGTTTTTTTGTCCGGAGAAGTTCATGTATCAAACGATCATTACCGAAGTTGATGGGGCCATCGGCATCCTGACCCTGAACAAGATCGAGCGGCATAACGCGCTGGACGAGAACCTGATCGCCGAACTGACGAATGGCCTGCTGGCGCTGGAGTCCGACCCGGCGGTGCGGGTGGTGGTGCTTTCGGCGACCGGTAAAAGCTTTTGCGCCGGTAGCGACATCAACTGGATGAAACGGGCGGCGGTCAATGCGCCGTCGGAACGGCTACGCGACGAGCGTGCGCTCGGTCGCCTGATGCGAACGCTGAACGGGCTTTCCAAACCGACGCTGGCGCGGGTTCAGGGGGCGGCGCTGGGTAGTGGCGTGGGTCTGATTGCGGCCTGCGATATCGCCGTCGCGACCTACGACTGCCAGTTTGCGCTGACCGAGGTCAAGCTGGGCCTCATTCCGGCGGTTGTCAGCCCGTTCGTGCTGGCCGCCATTGGCGAGCGTCACGCCCGCCGCTACCTGCTCACCGCCGAACGCTTTTCCGCAGCCGAGGCCTATCGCATCGGACTGGTGCATGAAATCGTCCCGAACGAGGAGCAACTCGACGAGGCGATCGGCGAGATCATCGACAAGTTGCTGAAGAACGGCCCGCACGCGATTGCCGAATGCAAAGCCCTGATGCAGAGCGTCGTAGGCCGGTCGATCGATGAAAATGTGATCGAGGAGGCGGCCCAGCGCATCACCCAGCTCCGCTCGACACCGGAAGGCCGGGAGGGGCTGACCGCCCTGCTCGAAAAGCGCAAGGCGAACTGGATCGTCTGAAAGCGGTTCAGGCCAGCCGCGTTTCGACCAGCCGCACCCAGTAAGCGATCCCGACCGGAATCACTGCGTCGTTGAAATCATAGCGGGCGTTGTGCAGCATGCAGCCGCCATTGCCCGGTCCGTTGCCCAGCCAGACGTAGCAACCGGGCTTCTCTCGCAGCATGTAGGCGAAATCCTCGGCTCCCATCGACGGCAGCTCGTCCTCACGCACCTTGTCAGCCCCCAGCAGTGCGCTGGCCGCACTCAGGCAGACGGCGGTTTCTTCGGCATCGTTGAGGGTGGGCGGGTAGCGCTGGTCGAAGTTGAAGCAGGTGCTGATCTGCACGTCGAAGGTTTTGCCAACTCCATCGCATAGGCGCGTGATGGCGTTTTCCACGGCTTCCTGCACTTTCGGATAAAAGCT
>CAYMYD010000423.1:0-1783 GCA_964394535.1 uncultured Propionivibrio sp.
CCATGATCGGACTGGTTTTCTACAATGCCCTGCTACGTTATGTCTTCAAGTCGAGCTTCGCTCCCAGCGAGGAGTGGGCTCGATTCCTTTTCATGTACATCACTTTTTTTGGCGCCATTGAAGCCTTTTATCGTGGCCGCCATATTTCGGTCGACATGCTCACCAGCATGCTGCACGGCGCAACACGCAAGAGCGTTGACATCCTGGCGCAGGTGCTGGCCCTGGGGGCCATGTCGGTGCTGGTCATTGGCGGTATCACGCTGGTCGCGCAGACCATGGATACGAAAACCGTCGCCACCGGGCTGAACATGACCTTTGTCAACGGCACGCTGCCACTGATGGCGATTGTCGTCTTCATCATCCGCTTCCGCGAGTTGATCGCGACAATCAAGCGGCCGGCCTCGTCCTTCCTGCCCAAGGCGAAGGAGTCATGACATGGAATTGATCATTTTTCTGGGGTCGCTGTTTGTCTTCCTCTTCCTGAACATCCCGATTGCCCTGGTGATGGTGCTGTCTGCCATCTGCCTGATGATCTACTCCGGCTTCTGGGATTTCATGATCATTCCGCAGGCGATGGTCGATGGAGTCAATAATTACCCGTTGATGGCCATTCCTTTCTTCGTCTTTGCCGGGGAGATCATGGGCAAGGGCGGCCTGTCCAAGCGTGTGGTGTTGCTGGCGCAACTGATCATCGGGCGTGTCAAGGGGGGACTCGGCTATGCCACCATTGTCGCCAGCGTGATTTTTGCCGGGCTGATGGGGAGTTCGGTTGGCGAGGCGGCCGCCTTGTGCGGCATCCTGTATCCAATGATGAAACAGGCGGGCTACAACCCGGCGCGGGCAGGTGGCGTCATCTCGGCCGGGGCGATCCTGGGACCGATCATTCCACCCTCTGCCAATTTCATCCTGCTCGGCGCAACGGTTGAACTGTCGATCACCAAGCTGTTCATGATTGGTCTGGTACCAGGGCTGATGATCGGCTTCTTCCTTCTCGTCATGTGGTTCTTCATCGTCAAGATCGACGGCTACACCGACACCATCACTTTCACGCGGGCTGAGGCCATCAAGATTCTGAAGGAATCGATGCCGGCCTTCATGCTGCCGGTATTGCTGCTAGGCGGTATCCGCTTTGGCGTTTTCACCCCGACCGAGGGGGGAGCCTTTGCTGCGGTCTATGCCATCGTGGTGACAGTGTTCTACTACCGTGAGCTTTCCCTGCGTGATCTGATGCGTGTCAGCGCCACCTCGGCACGGACAACAGCGGTGGTGATGTTCATCGTCGGTGCGGCAACGGCGGTTGGCTGGTTCATTACCTCGGCGCAAATCCCGATGCAGATGGCTTCGTTCTTCGAACCGCTGATCCCGAACCCGACCCTGCTCCTGATTGCGATCATGCTCTTCCTGTTTGCCGCCGGCATGGTCATGGACCTCACGCCGAACATCCTGCTCTTCGCACCAGTCTTCTTCCCGATGATCAAGATGGCCGGGATTGACCCGTATCACTTTGGGCTGCTGTTCGTTCTGAACGTTGGCATTGGCGTTATCACGCCGCCTGTCGGCACCGTTCTGTTTGTCGTCTGCGGTTCCTGTGGTATTACTATGGGGAACCTGGTACGGAAAATGGCGCCCTTCCTGCTGATGGAGGTTTTGGTGCTCTTCCTGCTGCTCTTCTTCCCGAAGCTTTCGCTGATCCCTATGAAGTGGCTGACCTAAATGAATATTGCAACAAAACCCTGTTTTGCTTTTGACCTCGACGGGACGGTTTACCTCGGTGACCGTCCCA
>CAYMYD010000424.1:0-1781 GCA_964394535.1 uncultured Propionivibrio sp.
GTGATTTTCATAAGGACTCGCGGAGAGAGAAAACAAGAAGGGGAAGCATGGGGCCGATGGCACCCCCCCTGCTGAGCGGTATTTTAAGTGTTTAACTCATCCACCTGAGCGGCGCCATGATGATTTCCGGGAAGACGACGAGGAGGAACATCACGATGGTTTGGGCGATCATGAAGGGGACGACGCCCTTGATGGCGTTGCTCATCGAGATGCGGGCGACGCCGCAGACGACGTTGAGCACGGTGCCGACCGGCGGGGTGACGAGGCCGATGGCGTTGTTCATGATGAACAGCACGCCGAAATAGACCGGGTCGATACCCGCCTGCTTCAACACCGGCATCAGCACCGGGGTCATGATCAGGATGGTCGGTGTCATGTCCAGTGCGGTACCCACGATGATGACCAGGATCATCAGCACGAAGGTCAGCAGCATCTTGTTGCCCATGAAGGGCTGGACCATTTCCGCGAGTTGCGCCGGGATGTCGGCCGCGGTGATCAGCCAGGCCGAAACACCCGCCGCCGAGACGAGGAACATGATCACCGCCGTGGTTTCCGACGCCTTGAGGAACAGCGTGAACAGTTGTTTCGGCTTGATTTCACGGTAGATGAACACGCCGACGAAGAGCGAATAGGCTGCCGCGACGACGGCGGCTTCGGTCGGCGTGAAGATGCCGATGCGCAAACCCCCGATGATGACGATCGGCAAGACCAGCGCCCAGGCGGCCTGACGGGTTTCCTGCCAGCGGAAGCTCATGCTGGCCTTTTCTTCGACACGCATGTTGTCCTTCTTGGTGCACCAGTACCAGGCGAGCATGATGGCGACACCCATCATGATGCCGGGGACGATGCCGGCGATGAACAGCTTGGTGATCGAGACCCCGCCGGTGACGCCAAAGAGGATGAAACCGATCGACGGCGGGATGACCGGGGCGATGATGCCGCCGCAGGCAATCAGGCCGCAGGAACGGTTGATGTCGTAACCGGCCTTGCGCATCAACGGTACCAGGACGGAGGCCAGTGCCGCCGTATCGGCCACGGCCGAACCGGAGAGCGAAGCCATGACGATGGCTGCCCCTACCGCCACGTAACCCAGGCCGCCACGGATATGCCCGACCCAGGCCATGGCCATGGTGATGATGCGCCGTGTCATGCCGCCAGCGTTCATCAGTTCGCCCGCGAGCATGAAGAAGGGAACGGCGAGCAGCGGGAAGCTGTTGGCACCGTCCCACATGTTCTGAATGATGAGCTGCGGGTCGGTCATGCCCATGTAGTACATCATGCACAGACCGCAGCCGACCAGCGAGAAGGCAACCGGCATCCCCAGCGCCATCAGGCCGAGGAGCGAAGTGATAAAGATGAAGACGATCATGCTTTGGCTCCTTTTTCCTGCGCATCCATTTCTTTTTCGATCTCGTGGGCTTCGAGGCCTTCTTCCTGCACGTCGATGAGTTCGCTTTCATCGACCTGACCCAGTGCCAGGCGGACGAGATTGGAGAGGCAGATGATGGCAATGGCCGCGCCGGACATATAACTGACGCCATAAACCCAGAGCATGCTGATCTGCAGGACGGCCGAGGTGTTGTTCTGCAGGATGTCGTGCTGCAGCCAGGTGCCGTAGAGCATGTAGAGGCTGCACACGGTCATGATGGTCTGGCTGGTCGCCCAGCAGGCTTTGCGGCCGAGCAGGGGGAGGACGGCGACGACCATGTCAACGCCCAGGTGGGTATGCTTGCGCATGCCGATGACGGCCCCGACAAAGGTCATCCAGATGAAGGCGAAAC
>CAYMYD010000425.1:0-1779 GCA_964394535.1 uncultured Propionivibrio sp.
GATTGCTGCTGTTTCTTTGGCGGCCGCACGGATCAGCTCACGATCGATCGGCTTTACCGTATGCATGCTGATCATGCGTGCCTTGATACCCTTGGCACGTAGCAGTTCTGCCGCATCGTAGGCGCGCCACATGGCGGTTCCAGTAGCGATGATGGTGACGTCTCCGCCCTCGCTCATGACGATTCCCTTGCCCAGTTGAAACTTCAGGTCGGCAGCATGCAATACCGGCATGGCTTGGGCGCCGATGCGGATGTACATCGGCCCCTGATGGCGTACTGCTGCCTGTACGGCCTGCCCAATCTCGACCGGATCACCCGGACAAACAACGGTAACGCCCGGGATGGTACGCAGGATGGCCACATCATCCAGAGACTGGTGCGTTGCGCCAAGGTCGGAGTAGGTCAGTCCGGCATTCCGGCCGACGACCTTGACGTTCTGGTTCATGTAGCCAAGATCGTTGCGGAACATCTCGAAGGGGCGCGCTGAAACAAAGGGGGCAATGGCCGCAAAAAACGGAATGTAGCCGATGGTTGCCAGACCGGCGGTATAACCGATAACCCCCTGTTCCATGATGCCGAACTCGATGTGTCTTTCCGGAAACTCCTTTTTGATTGCAGACATGCCGGAGCTGCCGGAACTGTCGGCTGAAATGGCGAGAATTCTTTCATCCTTTTTCGCAGCGGCATACAGTGCGTTACCGAAAGCGGCCCGTGGGTCTTTCATTTCTCTCATGATTTTCTCCTCACGCCATCGCCGCAGCGAGTTCGGCTTCTGCGCGTGACAATTCTTCGCTCTTGGGCTTCCAGTAGTGGTAGTCGACAAGGCCTTCGGCAAAGGAGAGCCCTTTCGATTTCACCGTGTCGGCAATCAGCACCGTGGGTTTGCCGACGACAAAGGGGGATTCCTTGGCACTGCCCACGATCTGTTCAAAGTCATGGCCGTCGATGGTCCGAACTGACCATCCGAAAGCAGCCCATCTTTCTGCCAGGGGTTCGTACCCCATTACCTCGGCAGTTTTTCCACTGATCTGCAGGCCGTTGCGGTCAACAAAAACCAGGAGATTATCCAGTTTGTGATGTGATGCGGCGGCAGCGGCTTCCCAATTGGAACCTTCCGCCAGTTCGCCATCCCCCATGATGACGTAGACTCTGGCGTTGCTCTTTTTGAGTTTGAGCCCCATTGCCATGCCACCTGCAATCGAGAGCCCGTGCCCGAGTGCGCCGGTATTGGCCTCAACGCCGGGAAGCTTCTGCATCACCGGGTGGCCAGGCAGGCGGGAACCCAGCGAACCGTAGGTGTCGAGCAGGGCTTCATCGAAATAGCCACGCTGGCGCAGTGCCGCATAGAGTGCCATGCACTTGTGACCTGCGGACAGAACCATCCGGTCCCGGTCAGGCCACTCCGGCTTTGCCGGGTCGATACGCAGAATGGAAAAATAGAGGGCCGCCAGGATGTCTGCACAGGACATTGCGCCGCCCATGTGGCCCGCGCCGCCCGCACGTATCATGCGGACGATGTCTTTTCTGATGCCTAGTGCCGCCGCTTCAAGCCTGGCTTTTTCTTCCGGTTTTAGCGTGCTCATGAGTTGCCTTTCTCTTTCAGCCGCGCCTCTTCAATGGCGTAAATCCGCTTGACCTTGGGGTCGGAAGGGCCGCCCGGTGTGTATTCGCTCTTCAACCAGACTTCGACCAGTTCTTTGGCCAGTGCCGGGCCAACCACGAAAGCACCCAGGGTGATGATGTTGGCGTCGTTACTTTTGCTGGCCCTGGCGGCGGAGTA
>CAYMYD010000426.1:0-1773 GCA_964394535.1 uncultured Propionivibrio sp.
GTCAGCCAGGGAACGGCCAGCAGGATGAACAGCAGGAGATTGAAATAGTGCAGTCCCCAGGCAAGCGGTGTTAAAAGCGGACAATGGGCCGACAGCGCCAGGGTGCCAAGACTGAGTGCGCCTGTCCCCATCACCGCTGCGAACCAGCCAGGGGCAAAAGTACGGGAAATTTCAGCAAATCGGGGGTAAGAGGTTGTAGTTTCAGACATGGGTGATACTCATCTATATTAGAGGGTGCTAATTATACGCTTGCTTTTTGCATCTGGTTTCTGTCTTTTGCCAGTGAGACGGCGCTGCACAAGGGCGGGTGTTGTGTTGTTGTCACGACCAAGGGGTGTGAGTTGACTTGACCGCATGAAGTTCCCCGGCAAGATTGGTCTGCACCCTGCTGGCAACGAGTCATGCGCTGGATGTACGATAGGCAGGAGAAAAGCGATGCCGATTTCACCGGGAGCAAGCCATGTACGCACTACTTTTTTTCGCCTTTAGCGTGTGTTTTTGCTGGTTGCTGTTTGATGGGTGGTCCGCGCAGGCGATCAGAGCGCGCGGCTGGGGGTTTAGTACGCGGATATATCAGCGCGACAGCGAGCCCGTGTTTTTCTGGGTGACCTTTATCATGTATATGCTGTGTGCCGCCATTTCCATCGTGATGTGTCTGCGCTTGCTCATCGTGCCCTTCTGAGGCGGGGCTGTTCTTCCATCCTTCAGGCACTGGGAAAAATGCCGGCTTCGGTAACGATGAAGTCCTGAGGGCAGTCATGGGTCTGCGGGTGCGTGCTGGCGACACGCGCCAGTTCAAAGCCGATGCCGATGCTGAGCGTCGCGGGGGGCAGCGCCATCAGGGTACGGTCGAAATAGCCAGCACCGTAGCCCAGACGGAAACCCTTGGCGTCAAAGGCATTGACCGGGATCAACAAGGCTTCGGGGGTGATGAAATCGCCTTCGTCCGGGGTGCAGATACCGTAACTGTCTCGCCGCATGGGCGTATCCACCTGCCAGCGGCGGAAGGAGAGCGCGGTGGCCGGGGCGGTGACCACCGGCAGCAAGGCCATGAAATCGTCCTCGGACTGTTGTTGCCAGCGCTGGATCAAGGGGCGTAAATCGGGTTCGTGCCGGAATGGCCAGCAAAACGCAATGCGCATTGTGGCCAGTTGAGGAAAGCCCCGGTACAGGGATTCGCCAATCATGGCAGAGAAACGCAGGTGCTGTTCTGCGGGCAGGGCTTCCCGCCGGGCGATGCCTTGTTGCCGCAGGGCGCGGCGCAGGGCGCGTACCTCCGGGGCGGGGTCGCCAGGCAGTGGGGCAGTGGGGGGGGAAGGCATGTGGTATGCTCAGGGCCAGTATTTATCAGGGTTCAGCTTATCATGAAGTTTTTTGTTGGCGTTTTTCTGCTTTCTTTCTCGCTTTCCTCCTTGCCGGTTGTTGCGGCCTCACCTGCCGATGAAGCGCGTTTTGCGGTGGCCCGCGAGGCTTTCCGTACGGGGGACCGGGCCAAACTGGAACGTGTGGCCGTGGAACTGGAAAAGCACGAATTGTCCTCCTACGTGGATTACTGGCGCTTGCGGCTGGAGTTGAGCACGCTTGATCCGGCCTCGATTCGGGCATTTCTGCGCACGAACGAGAATACCTATATCGCTGAAAAGCTGCGTTCTGACTGGCTCAAACAACTGGGCAGGAGGCAGCAATGGGCGGATTTCGATGCCGAATATCCGGCATTGACGCAGCCCGATCAGGAGGTGCTCTGTTACGCTCTGCAAAGTCGTCGTCAGCAGG
>CAYMYD010000427.1:0-1772 GCA_964394535.1 uncultured Propionivibrio sp.
GCCACCAGCAACAGGCCGATGAAGGCGTAGAGCGAGCTGAGGATGAAGCTGGCTTCGCCGCCCAGCGTTTCCCAGACCCAGCCACTGAGCAGGCCGCCGACTAGCCCGCCGGCACCGAAGCTGATGCTTGAATACAGCGCCTGTCCGCGTGAGCGGGTGTTCCCCGGAAAGAAGCGGTTGATCGTGGCGATTGCGGCGGCGTGGAAGGCGCCGAAGGTCAGGCCGTGCATCACCTGGGTTACAAGCAGCAACGGCAGGTAATTCACGCCCACGCCGATCAGGGCAAAGCGGAATACCGCCGCCACAAAGCTGGTCAGCAGGATGGTGCGTATGCTGAAGCGCGTCAGCAGGGCCGTCATGTAGAAAAACACCAGAATCTCGGCCAGTACGCCGACCGACCACAGGCCGCCGACTGCCGATTTGCTGTAGCCGTGATCGTTGAGAAAGATTGAATAGAAGATATTCAATGCGCCATGCGCTGCTGTCATGAAGAAGCAGGCGGCCAGCAGTGCCCGGACATGCGGCTGGCGGATGATTTCGGTGATGGGGCGCTGCGTTTCCTCCTGCCGTTTTGTCTGCGCGGCTTCCGGGAGCAGAAAGGCTTGTGTGACGGTGCCGGCGAGCAGCAGCATGATCGCCCAGAGCAGGCTCGACAGGCCGAAATGGTCGAGTAGCCCGCCGATGAGCACGACTGCCACGATAAAGCCGAGTGAGCCCCAGATGCGGATGCGTCCGTAGCCAGCGGGTTTGCTGCGCAGGTGGTCGAAAGCCAGGGCTTCGACCAGCGGCAGGGCTGCCACCCAGAAGAACGAGAGCACCGCCAGCACGATGAAGATGCTTTCAAAGCGGGTGACGAAAAAGAAGGCGGAAAAGATCAGCAGCGTTGCCAGACTGGTTGCGCGGATGATCTTCAGCCGCTGGCCGATGCGGTCGGCCAGCGCGCCCCAGAAATACGGGCCGAGAACCCGCATCACCTGCATCTGCGACATCAGGAGGCCGATATCCCAGGCGGAAAAGGACAGCGATTGCAGATAAAGCCCGAAATAGGGAGAAAACCCGCCCAGGTAGGAAAAATAGAAAAAATAATAGACGGAGAGCCGCCAGTAAGGGAATTTCTGCATCCGCGTATTCTACTGGAAGCCTGGTTGTGGGAAGGGGAGAAGAGAGAAGGGTAAAACCGTCTGCCAGCAAGGAGGCTGCGAAAACAAACAGCGTTTTTGCCAGGCACAAGCCGGAAAACAGGCGAGGCGCACCCTTCCCTCTTCCCCCTTCTCCCTTCTCCCTTCCCGCATTGTGCCTCATGGTAAGCTGGCGACCTCGTCAATGCTGTTGCTTATCACCATGAATCCCCTGTCGATTGCGCCGGAGCTTCCGGATCACGCCCGCGAGTTCCGCCGTACCCTGCGCCATCAATCCATTGCCCGGCGGGAAGCCCTGCCTGAGGCGCAGCACCAGCAGTTCACGCAGGCCCTCCGCGATCATCTGCGCCAGGCTTTCCCGCAACTGGCCGGGATGCGTGTGGCGTTCTGCTGGCCGTTCCGTTGTGAGCCGGATTTGCGGCCCTTGATCCTTCACTGGCTGGAGCAGGGTGAAACCGGATTCATGGCGCTGTTGCCGGTTGTCACCGCGCCAGCCACGCCACTCGCTTTTCGTAGCTGGCGGCCGGAAACGCCGCTGCGGGCAGGCAGTTACGGCATTCCTTTTCCCGCTGAAGGCGAATTCATTGTCCCCGAGGCCTTGCTGATTCCGGTCAACGCCTTCGATGCGGCCGG
>CAYMYD010000428.1:0-1768 GCA_964394535.1 uncultured Propionivibrio sp.
CACATCGCGTCCCCCTGATAAACCACACAGGAAGCGACGGTCGATTCGCCCTGGGTATGACTGATGTCGAAGCACTCGATACGCAACGGCACTCCCGCCTCCAGTTCGATACCGACGAACTCTAGCAAGGCTGCCTGACGTTGTTGTTGTCGAGCCGAGCCGGTTTGACGCGCCAGCAGCGCCAAGCGGGCATTCTGTTCGGCCATCGCCACCCAGGCCTTGTGCATGGCGCTGCGCGGCAACAGCAGCGGTACGGCGCGATTGCTCAGGAGTTGCAGGGCATCCGCGGTTTCCGCATCCTCCAGCGCCTGATTGAGCAGAATTCGCGTCGGCGCCGGATGCACAGCATAGTGCTGCTGTATGAAGGCAGACAAGACTTCCACGGGCTGACTGTCACCGGAATTGTCGGGAAACTGAGGTTTGTCACCCAGATGCCGCCCACCGCGCACCATCGCCAGATTGACGCAGGGCTCGCCCCCCTCCCCGACCACCACGACCACGATATCGATATCCTCGTCGCCACTGCTGGCGACGTATTGCTTGTCCTGCACCTGGCGCAGGGACTGTATCTGGTCACGCAGCAACGCAGCCTGCTCGAAGGCCAGTTCCGCCGCGGCACGATCCATCGCTTCGGTGAGATGGCGGATCAACTCCTGTTGTCGGCCCAGCAGAAAGAGACCTGCCATGCGGACATCCTGCGCATAGGCTTCGGCGTCAATCAGCCCGACGCAAGGCCCGGAACAGCGTTTGATCTGGTACAGCAGGCAAGGTCGCGAGCGGTTGTTGTAGACCGAATCCTCACAGGTACGCAGGCGAAACATCTTTTGCAGCAGGTTGATACTTTCGCGGACGGCTCCCGAAGAAGGAAACGGGCCGTAATAGTCGGCCCGGCGGTTGGTCTTGCCACGAAAAAAGCCCAGACGGGGAAATTCATCCCGCCCAAGGGTGATGTAGGGATAGGACTTGTCGTCGCGAAACAGGATGTTGTAACGGGGCGAGAGGGATTTGATCAGGTTGTTTTCGAGCAGCAGCGCTTCGGCCTCGGAACGGGTCGTCGTTGTTTCCACCCTGGCAATCTGGCTGACCATCAAAGCAATGCGCGGGCTGGCCAGATTGCTGCGAAAATACGAACTCACCCGTTTCTTGAGATTTTTTGCCTTGCCGACGTAAAGCACCTTGCCCTGAGCGTCGAGCATGCGATAAACCCCCGGCAGTCCGCTCAGCGTAGCGAGCAGGGCTTTTGCATCAAAAGCCGGGGACGTGTTTTCATTCATGGCAATGGCAAACTTTGGAAAGTTGAGAATGATGTTATCACGCAGGCTTGACCATGACGCCGCTTGAGCGCTGGGACATCTTCTGCCGGGTCGTCGACAACTATGGCGATATTGGCGTCTGCTGGCGACTGGCCCGGCAGTTATCAAGCGAATATGGTGTGCAGCTTCGTTTATGGGTCGATGAACTTGCGGCCTTTGCCCGCCTTTGCCCGGAAATCGATACCGGCCTGGACGTACAGCGGGTGCGCGGGGTTGAGGTTCATCGCTGGCAAGCGGATTTTCCGCTTGTTGAGCCCGGCGATGTCGTCATTGAAACCTTCGCCTGCCATCTGCCTGAAAGCTTTGTTCAGGCCATGGCCGCCCGCCATCCAGCGCCGGTCTGGGTCAATCTCGACTACCTGAGCGCCGAAAGCTGGGTTGCCGAATATCATGCCCTGCCCTCACCGCATCCGCGCTTGCCGCTCGTCAAAACCTTCTTTTTCCCCGGCTTTGCC
>CAYMYD010000429.1:0-1743 GCA_964394535.1 uncultured Propionivibrio sp.
CTGTTCCTGCGCCTTTTTCATGTTTTCCTGCATTTGCTGCGCCTGTTTCATCAGGCCGCCGATTCCGCCTTTGAGCATCGTCTTATCCTTGGAGTGGTTTGATGGAAGATTCAATCAGTTTTGCGTCAAAAAGATCAATGACTTCGCGCACGAATTCGTCTTTTTCCAGCGAAGCGACCGCCTGTTCCTGGCGTTCGCGCTTTTGCCGCTGCGCCACGGCCGCAGGCGTATCGCCGACAATTTTTTCCTGCTCGATGTTGAGCTTGAGCGGCCGGGCAAAGTAATCGGCAAGTGCCTGTTGCAGTTTATCCACCACCGGCTTCATGCCCAGCAGATGGCCGTGATCCGGCGACAGGCGCAGCACCACCTGATGCGCATCGACACGAATCAACTCACAATGCTGCGCCAGTTCACGCGCCATGCCGCCAAGACCGAGTTCGGGCAGGATGTCACCCCAGGCGGCATCGTCCCGCCGCACCGGCGCGCTTGCTGGCGGTGTTACCGGAGGCGTTTCGGGTTCTATCACCGGCGCGGGAGTTGCCGCTTTTTGCGGGGCCGGGGGCGCTACGGCGGGAGAGGCTGGCGCAGCCGGACGGGTCGCCCTCTGTGGCGCTCGCGCGGACGGGGCATCGCCCTCCTGCGCCGGACGGAACACGTGCAGGCGCAACAGCGTCATCACGAAGCCCGCCTGTTCATCCGGTGCCAGAGGCAGCTCCTGACGGCCATGCACGGCAATCTGGTAGGCCAACTGGACAAACTCCGGGTTGAGCCGTGCCGCCAGATCGAGCAGACGGGCGCGTTCCGGAAGGTCGTCAGCCACCGCCTGCGGCGCCAGTTGCGCCACCTGCAGACGGGTCAGCAGTACGGCGAGTTCCTGCAGCGCGGAATCGAAGGAAAGGCTACGCGTCGTCATCTCGTCGGCAATCTGCAGCAGGGCCGCCGCGTCGCCGGCCAGCAGGGCGTCGAATACGGAAAACAGGTAGTCAAGATCGACGGTGCCGAGCATGTCACGCACCTGCGTTTCCTCGACCTTGCCTGCCCCGTGGGCAATGGCCTGATCAAGCAGCGAAAGCGCATCGCGCATGCTGCCGCAGGCCGAGCGCGAGAGGAGATTCAAGGCCCCGGCTTCGGCAGTGATACCTTCGACTTCGAGAATGTGCTTGAGATGCGCGCTGATCAGCGGCGGCGTCATCTGTTTGAGATTGAATTGCAAACAGCGCGAAAGTACCGTCACCGGGATCTTTTGCGGATCGGTGGTCGCCAGAATGAATTTCACATGCTCCGGCGGCTCTTCCAGCGTTTTCAGCATGGCATTGAAGGCCGAATTCGAGAGCATGTGCACTTCGTCGATCACATAGACCTTGAAGCGGCCCCGCGTCGGCGCATAGACGGCGTTTTCGAGCAACTGACGCATTTCATCGACCTTGGTATTGGTCGCCGCGTCAACTTCCAGGAGATCGACAAAGCGCCCCGAATCGATCTCGGTGCAGGCCGAGCAGACGCCACAGGGGGTAGCGGTGATGCCTTTTTCGCAGTTGAAGGATTTGGCCAGAATCCGCGCCAGCGTGGTCTTGCCGACACCGCGCGTGCCGGTAAACAGGTAGGCATGGTGCAGACGCTGCTCCGAAAGCGCGTGCGTCAGCGCCCGGACAACGTGCTCCTGCCCGACCAGACTTTCAAAGGTTTTTGGCCGCCATTTGCGCGCCAGGACTTGATAGCTCATGGGCGGATTCTACCTTGGAA
>CAYMYD010000430.1:0-1733 GCA_964394535.1 uncultured Propionivibrio sp.
TCCACCACCAAATTCAAAAGCCCGAACTCGTTTCGGGCTTTTTCACGTCTGCTCCCCGCGCCTGTACTGGCGGGACCTCGTAGCTTTGTCTCGCGAGCGTGCGCGAGCTCACTTTCTCTATTGGCGCGGGTTTTGGAGGAATGGGTTGTGGTTGGCGACTCCTGTCGCGGTGGTGACCCAAGTGGAATGGAAAATGGGATCAGAACGGAATTGCGCCAAGCGAAGCGATTTTTTGCGCGATACCGACTGCACGGAGGAGGTCGTTTCATTAGAATTGAGCCATGAGAACCACCTCTACGACACCCCACAGCAAAATTCCATCGGGCATCTGGGTTCTCGGTTTTGTCAGCATGTTGATGGACATTTCCTCCGAGATGATCCACAGCCTGCTACCGCTGTTCATGGTCGGCACCCTTGGTGCCAGCGCATTGGCCGTCGGCGTGATCGAAGGGCTGGCCGAATCGACGGCACTGATCGTCAAGGTATTCTCGGGCGCGATCAGCGACTATCTGGGCAAGCGCAAAGGGCTGGCCGTATTCGGCTATGCCTTGGGTGCCTTGACCAAGCCCCTTTTCGCTCTCGCACCCACCACCGGCATCGTGCTCACCGCGCGTCTGTTGGATCGCATCGGCAAAGGCGTGCGCGGTGCGCCGCGTGATGCCTTGGTGGCAGATATCGCACCGCCCGAAGTACGGGGCGCGGCATTCGGCCTGCGCCAATCGCTCGATACCGTAGGAGCCTTCCTCGGCCCGCTACTGGCCGTCGGCCTGATGCTGCTGTGGGCCAACGACTTTCGGGCTGTCTTCTGGGTGGCCGTGATTCCGGGATTGCTTGCGGTCGCCTTGCTGCTGTTCGGTGTGCGCGAGCCTGAGCGCCACGTTGGCGAGAAGCGCCGCAACCCGATACGCCGGGAAAACCTCAAACGCCTGGACGGTGCGTATTGGTGGGTCGTTGGCGTGGGCGCGGTCTTCACGCTGGCCCGGTTCAGCGAAGCCTTTCTGGTGTTGCGAGCGCAGCAGGGGGGGATCGCCGTTGCCCTGGTGCCGCTGGTGATGGTAGCCATGAATATCGTCTATGCCGTGTCGGCCTATCCGTTCGGGAAACTGTCTGACCGGATGAGCCGCAAGAAGCTCCTGGCCTGGGGGCTGGTCGTGCTCATCGCGGCCGATCTGGTTCTGGCGCTGAATGAGCACTGGATCACGGTGCTTGCAGGCGTTGCGTTGTGGGGTGTTCACATGGGCATAACACAGGGCTTGTTGGCAACGATGGTCGCAGACACGGCCCCCACCGACCTTCGTGGAACAGCCTTTGGCTTCTTCAATCTGGTCAGCGGCCTGGCCATGTTGATCGCCAGCGTTGTTGCCGGACTGCTGTGGGATCAGCTTGGTGCCTCGTTCACCTTTTATGCCGGTGCTGCTTTCTGCGGATTGGCTTTGCTCGGTTTGTTCAAGAATTTCTGAGCAGAGCTTCACACAGGCAGAGCAAGCACACGCATCAGCCACAGCGGGGTTGCGGCATGCACTGACAGCGCGTTTCTTCAATCGCCTCAACGGCGCTTGCCAAACCCCTACAGCATGATGCGACGAAAGTCGGCGAGCGGCTGCAACCGTCTTGTACGAAATCGCCCTACAGCCTAGCCAAACTTTCCAGTGCGGCGTTCAGCGTTTCGTCCTTTTTGGCGAAGCAGAAGCGGATCAGTTTTTGATCGAATCCGTTGCCGTAAAAGGCGGATA
>CAYMYD010000431.1:0-1704 GCA_964394535.1 uncultured Propionivibrio sp.
GCTTGGTGCGTACCGAGAGTTGCCCGCGCAGTTCGGTGGTCTTGTAGGAATCACGTTCGCTCGCGGTGCGACCCTTTGCACTAGAGGTCGGCTGCTGGTTGACCGAATCCGACACGGCAACAAACAGCGAAAGCGGCCGGTAGCCGCGAAAGCGGAAGATGCCACAGTCACTGCCCGGCTCCAGCTCCCACCAGCGCGACAGGGTGCTGTACGCGGGGCTGTAGCAACCATCGCCGATCCCTTGCCCTGTTTCGGCAAGCTCTGGCAAAGGCGTCGCGATGCGGGCTTCCGTATGACTTGGTGGTGTCGGGACAGGCGTTTCGGCTGCCTTCTTCTGACCCGCCCAAGCGTCGTAACAGGCCAGGCGCGAAGCGTCGTCGGAAAGGCTCGCGCATTGCTGCCAGGCTTCGTCGGCAATGGCCGTGCCTGCATAAAGCAGGGCAAGGGCAACAAACAGACAGCTGGATTTCCTCCTCACTCCCAACTCCTCTCTCCTCACTGCATCAGGGCAATGGTTTTGCGGAAGCGGCCCAGTGAAACAGCAAACAGGGCCGCGCCGATCAATATCAGCGCCAGGAAGGATGACCACACGACTTCCAACCCACCGCCCCGGTAAAGGATGGCCTGTGCCAGTTCGGTAAAGTGCGTGGTCGGCGATAGCGACATCAGGTGTTGCACCCAGACCGGCATGCTTTCACGCGGCGTCACGCCGCCGGAGAGCATTTGCAGCGGCAGCATGGTCAGCATCAGCAACAGGCCGAACTGCGGCATGCTGCGCACCAGCGTGGCCATGAAGATGCCCATCGAGGTGGTGGCAAAAAGGTGCAGGGCCGCGCCGACCATAAACAAGGCCACCGAGCCGTCAATCGGGACTTTCAGGATGCCCTGAATGACGAAGGTGAGCGAGCTCAGCACCGCCAGCAGCACCACCAGCGCCATTGACCAGACCTTGGCCAGCATGATTTCCAGCGGCGTCACCGGCATCACCAGCAGGTGTTCGATGGTGCCATGCTCACGCTCGCGGATCAGCGCCGCCCCGGCCAGAATGACCGAGAGCAGGGTGACGCTGTTCACCACTTCCATCAGCGAACCGAACCACATCGGTGTCAGCGAAGGGTTGAAGCGGGCGCGCATCACCAGCTCCACCGGCAGGCTCACTGGCGCACGATGGCGCTGGACGAATTCGTTGATTTCGCCGAGGACGATCTGCTGGATATGGCCGTTGCCGGTAAAGGACTGGCTCATGCGCGTGGCGTCGATGTTGAGCTGCAACTTGGGCGCTTTCCCGGCCAGCACGTCGCGCTGGAAGTTCGGCGGGATGACCAGCACGAAGGTGTAACGGCCGCTGTCCATCACGGCGTCGACCTCGTTCAGTTCGATGCGCTGCGGCGGATTGAACTGCGGCGGGTAAAAGGCCGAGGTGATGCGCGTCGACAGCGCCGAGGCGTCCTCATCGACAATGGCAATCGCCGCGTTGTGCAGATTTTCCGGCATCGCCGTCCCGGCAACGTAAATTGCCAAGGTAAAGGTGTAGATGATGAGGAACAGCATCATCGGATCACGCCACAGGCTCCAAAGCTCCTTGACGCCAAGGCGGTAGATGTTGTCGAGGTGGTGGCGGATCATTTCACTTTTCCTGTTTCCTGAGCAGCAGGACGGCCAGGCCGAAAATCACCGGCAGGGCAATGAGCATCGGCCAGAAAG
>CAYMYD010000432.1:0-1697 GCA_964394535.1 uncultured Propionivibrio sp.
CACCCTGTACCGTTGCCAGGCCCGCGCACTGCCGATTCGCCTGCTGTTTGGTCACGCTCATGAGGCGATGATGGCTGCGGACGTGGTGCTCGTCACCAGTGGTACCGCCACGCTTGAAGCGGCGCTGCTGAAGCGCCCGATGGTTATCGCCTACAAACTGTCGTCGCTTTCGCACCGGATGATGAAGCGCATGGGCTATCTGCCCTGGGTGGGGCTACCCAATATCCTGGCCGGGCGTTTTGTTGTCCCCGAGTTCATTCAGGACGACGCCACGGCGGAAAATCTGGCGCAGGCCATGCTCAACCTGTATGCCGACAAAACCAGTTGTGCGCGGATCGGCGAAGTGTTCCATGAAATTCACCTGCAACTCAGGCAGAACACGGCAGAAAAAGCCGCTGCCGCGATCATCGGGCATCTGCCGGACAGTGTCCGTCATGTGGCAGCCTGAAGGCCTGATCTGCGGGGTTGATGAGGCGGGCCGGGGGCCATTGGCCGGGCCGGTCGTTGCCGCCGCCGTCATCCTCGATCCGCGGCAGCCGATTGACGGACTCAACGATTCCAAAAAACTCACGGCAGCGCGCCGCGAAATGCTGGCTGTGGAGATTCGTGAGAAGGCGCTGGCCTGGGCGGTCGCCGAAGCCAGTGTCCAGGAAATCGACCGCATCAACATCCTGCAGGCGAGCCTGCTGGCCATGCAGCGGGCTGTCAGTGGCCTATCGCTTATGCCGGAGAAGGCCCTGGTCGACGGCAACAAATGTCCTGTCCTCGCCTGCCCGGTCGAAGCCATTGTTGGCGGCGACGGCAAGCTTGCCGCAATTGCCGCAGCTTCCATCCTCGCCAAAACCGTGCGCGATGCCCAGATGCAGGAATTGCACGTTCTTTATCCCCAATACGGTTTTGACCGGCACAAAGGTTACCCGACGGCGCTTCATCTCGCCGCCCTGCGCGAACACGGCATCAGCCCGGTGCATCGCCGGAGCTATGGGCCGGTGGCGCAACTGATGTTGCTATAGCACCACTTCAGCAGAACCACTCCCACACAGGACTTTTTCGTCCCCCTTCTCAATTTTCCGGCCCATCGTCAGCCGGTGTTTCATTATCTGGCAGGACATCATAGGCGAGGCTGGATATCTGTGTGCTGACCCAGCGGATATTCATTGTCAGGTCCAGGTGAGCCGAACTGCTCTGCATCGCATCGGCGACGCCCAGGCTCAGACGGTCGATGTGGCGCTGCGAGCTCTCCTGACACTTCGCCTTCAGGTCACGCTTGCGCAGGATCAGGCTTCTGGCGGTCGATGGGCGCCAGGACATGATCAACTCGGCAGCAAGCTCGGTGCTGCCGATCAGATGGCGGAACAACTGGAGCAACTCGTTCTTGCCTTCTTCGGAGAACTGCTTGCCGTCCTTCTTCATGGACTCGGGGATGCCGATCATCGTCTTGCAGATGATGTCACCGCTGTTCTCCAGACTGGCGGTATAACGCAACAGGGCGCTGACCTTCTTCTGGTCGGCCTCGTCCAGGCCCTGACGGATCACCTCCACGGCATAACTGCGCACCGCCTTGAACAGCAGATTGACCTTCTCCTCCATGCGCAGGACTTCCTCATGCTTCTCATGCTTGTCAGAGAACAACATCTCCAGCGTGGCTTCGAGCATGATCTGGATGGTGCCCTGAATGCGCAGGATCTCACGGCACA
>CAYMYD010000433.1:0-1692 GCA_964394535.1 uncultured Propionivibrio sp.
AAAGGCAAGCCAGTCCTGGCGCGAGAGCTATCGGCAGGGTTTTCCACCTTTCACTTTTCACGTTTCACCTTTCACTGCCTCATATTTCACTGCTTCACCAACAAAGGTGCCAGCCCTTTCCATACGGTGTCGAGCAGAATAGGCTGGGCTTCGGCGGTGGGGTGGAGGTTGTCGGCCTGGAATAATTCGCGGCGGGTGGCGATCTCTGCCAGCAGGAAATCAACGAAAGCCGTTTTCCGTGCTTTGGCGACTTCGCCAAAAACCTGCTGGAACTCGCTGGCGTAAGCGCCGTAATTGGGTGGCAGGCGTTGTCCAATGAGCAATACCTTGGCTTTTGCCTGCTGTGCGGTGTCGATCATCGCCAGCAGGTTTTCGCGCAGGGTGCTGATCGGTAGTCCGCGCAGGCCGTCGTTACTGCCCAAGGCAATGATGACGATCTGCGGTGACTGTCGGGCGAGTGCGCCGGCCAGTCGGGAACGACCACCACCCAGGGTTTCCCCCGAGATGCTGGCGTTGATGACCTTATAATCGAACTGTTTTTGTTGCAGACGTTTTTCCAGCAGCGCGGGCCAGGCGCTTTCCTGGGCAATGCCGTAGCCTGCCGAAAGCGAATCGCCCAGGACGAGAATTTTCCCTGAAGCCTGTGCGGCGGTGGCGAGCAGAAGCCCGGCAAGGATGCAGAAACAACGCAGAACAGTGATGAACGGAAAGCGGAACATGGATAGCCAGCGGGTGGTTGAAGTCAGAAAGCTGAGTAAAAGCGTCGATAACGGCGGTGAACCCTTGCACATTTTGCACGAGAATTCGTTTTTCGTCCGAACGGGTGAGACGGTGGCCATTGTTGGTGCTTCCGGCTCAGGCAAATCCACCTTGCTGGGATTGCTTGCCGGACTGGATCTGCCCAGCAGCGGTGAGGTTGTGCTTGATGGCCAGTCGCTGAGTGCGCTCGACGAGGATGCGCGTGCCGTATTGCGTGGACGTCTGCTGGGTTTCGTCTTTCAGTCCTTCCAGTTGCTTCCGGCGCTCAATGCCCTGGAAAACGTCATGCTGCCACTCGAACTGGCCGGGGTTGATGCCGCCCGGCAGGAAGCCGAATTCTGGCTGGAGCGGGTCGGGCTGGCACAGCGCTTGCGACATTATCCGAAACATCTTTCTGGCGGTGAGCAGCAACGGGTGGCGTTGGCCCGCGCCTTTGCGCCGCGCCCCAAACTGATTTTCGCCGATGAACCGACCGGCAACCTGGATGCCCTGACCGGCACGCAGATCATCGACCTGATGTTCGATCTCAATGCGGAACGTGGCACAACGCTGATTCTGGTGACGCATGACGAAAAAATCGCCGCCCGTTGCGGGCGGCGTCTGCTGATGGAAGCGGGCTGCATCAGCGAAGCGGGGTGACTGTGCTGCTACCGCTGGCTCAATTCCGCATCGACTGATTTAAAGCGGGTCAGCATGGCCGACGAAGGCTGCTGGCCCATGAGGCTGAAGACGATGACCGAGAAACCGGCCAGGATGAAGCCCGGAACGATTTCGTAGAGGCCGAGCCAGCCGCCCTGTTTCCAGACCAACACCGTGATAGCGCCGACGACGATGCCGGCCAGCGCACCATTGCGCGTCATGCGCGGCCAGAACAGGGAAAGCAGGATAACCGGGCCGAAAGCCGCACCGAAGCCTGCCCAAGCATAGCTGACC
>CAYMYD010000434.1:0-1684 GCA_964394535.1 uncultured Propionivibrio sp.
CGCAACAAGATCAAGAGCGTCGAAAGCACGCGCAAGATCACCAAGGCGATGGAGATGGTCGCCGCCTCGAAAATGCGCAAGGCGCAGGATCGGATGCGTGCGGCCCGTCCCTACGGCGAGAAGATTCGCCGCGTGGCTGCCAATCTCTCGCACGCGTTGACCGACTACAGCCACCCCTTCCTTGAACCACGTGAGGAAATCAAATCGGTCGGCCTGATCCTGGTGACCTCCGACAAGGGGCTGTGCGGCGGTCTCAACACCAACATCCTGCGCCTGACCCTGGCCAAGATGAAGGAGCTCGACAGCGCCGGCAAGAAACTGCTGGTCACGGCGATCGGCGGCAAGGGCGCGGCCTTCATGACCCGTGCCGGCGCGAACATCGTTTCCTGGTTCACCGGCATGGGCGATGCGCCCAAGCTCGACAAGCTAATCGGCCCGCTCAAGTCGCAGCTTGATGCCTACATGAACGGCGAGGTTGATGTGGTGTATGTGGCGTACACCCGCTTCATCAACACCATGAAACAGGAACCGGCGGTCGAGCAGTTACTGCCGCTTTCCGGTGATCTGGTCGGGCGGGAAACGAAAAACCGCTGGGATTACATCTACGAGCCCAGTGCCAAGCCGGTGATCGACGAGCTGCTGCTGCGCTATGTGGAAGCGATCCTGTATCAGGCCGTGGCGGAAAACATTGCCTCCGAGCAGAGTGCGCGCATGGTGGCCATGAAGTCGGCCTCGGACAACGCCAAAAACGTGATCGACGAACTGCGCCTGGCCTATAACAAGGCCCGTCAGGCGGCGATCACCACCGAACTTACGGAAATCGTCAGCGGCGCAGCGGCCGTCTGACCACGGGTTATTTGATTGAGGATAAGACGATGAGTCAAGGAAACATTGTTCAGTGTATCGGTGCGGTGGTCGACATCCAGTTCCCGCGTGACGGCATGCCCCGGGTTTACGACGCCCTGCTGCTCGACAAATCCGAAGAACACAGCGGCTGCGAACCCGATCTGATGTTCGAGGTTGAACAGCAGCTTGGTGACGGCGTGGTTCGAACCATTGCCATGGGTTCGTCCGACGGCCTGCGCCGGGGCATGAAGGTGAACAATACGGGAGCCCCGATTTCCGTGCCGGTTGGCGACGCCACCGTTGGCCGCATCATGAACGTGCTTGGTCGCCCGATCGACGAAGCCGGCCCGATTGAAACCGACGAGCGTCGCGCCATCCACCAGCCCGCGCCGAAGTTCGATGAACTCTCGCCCTCGGTTGATCTGCTCGAAACCGGTATCAAGGTGATCGACCTGATCTGCCCCTTTGCCAAGGGCGGCAAGGTCGGCCTGTTCGGTGGTGCCGGGGTCGGCAAGACGGTGAACATGATGGAACTCATCAACAACATCGCCAAGCAGCACGCCGGCCTCTCGGTTTTTGCCGGTGTCGGCGAGCGTACCCGTGAAGGCAACGACTTCTACCATGAAATGAAGGACTCCAACGTCCTTGACAAGGTGGCGATGGTCTTCGGGCAGATGAACGAGCCGCCGGGCAACCGTCTGCGCGTGGCGCTCACCGGCCTGACCATGGCCGAGCGTTTCCGTGACGATGGCCGTGACATCCTGTTCTTTGTCGACAACATCTACCGCTACACCCTGGCCGGTACCGAAGTTTCCGCCCTGCTGGGCCGGATGCCCTC
>CAYMYD010000435.1:0-1680 GCA_964394535.1 uncultured Propionivibrio sp.
ATGGGCTTCGGTGCCGAGGTCAAGAGCAAGGACGCCAAGAAGGTCGGCGAAGTTCTGCGCAGCGTCGAACCGGAAGACCTGATCAAATTCGGCCTGATTCCCGAGTTGATCGGGCGTTTGCCGGTGCATGCCACGCTGGAGGAGCTTTCCACCGAGGCCTTGGTGCAGATCCTCACCGAGCCGAAAAACGCACTGGTCAAGCAATACCAGGCGTTGTTTGCCATGGAAGGTGTTGAACTGGAAATCCGGCCGGCAGCGCTGCTGGCCATTGCCAAGCGTTCGCTTGAACGCAAGACCGGCGCACGTGGTCTGCGCTCGATCCTTGAAGGGGTGTTGCTCGATACCATGTACGAGCTTCCCGGTATGGAAAACGTTGCCAAGGTGGTCATCGACGAGAGCATGATCGGCACGGACGTCAAACCCCTGCTCATTTACGCCGACCAGCCCAAGGTTTCGGGGGCCAACTGATTTCGGAAAGGGAGAAAGGGGAGGGCGTGTCAGCGGTTTTGCCCTTTCTCATTCCTTCTTCTCCCTTTTCGCATTGAAATTCCGCGTGTCGCCCCCATGTGGGGCGGAACGCCCATTCTGTGAGTCATTCTGATGTCGACAACTTCCCTGCTTACTGCTGAATCTCTGGAACTGCCCCTGTTGCCCTTGCGTGACGTGGTGGTGTTTCCGCATATGGTGATCCCGCTCTTTGTCGGGCGTCCCAAATCGATCAAGGCACTGGAGGCGGCGATGGTCGCCGGCAAGGGCATCATGCTGGTGGCGCAGAAATCGGCCGTCAAGGATGAGCCAGGCACCGAAGACCTTTACAGCATCGGCTGTGTTGCCAACATCCTGCAAATGCTCAAACTGCCGGATGGTACGGTCAAGGTGCTGGTCGAAGGGACGCAGCGCGCACAGATCGGCGCGATTGCCAGCCAGGACGACATGTTCATCGCCACGGTGTTGCCGGTAGCCGCCGAAGACGGTCCGGATCACGAAATCGAGGCCTTGCGCCGCGCCGTGATCGCCCAGTTCGACCAATACGTCAAGCTGAACAAGAAGATTCCGCCGGAAATCCTGACTTCGATTGCCAGCATCGAGGAAGCCGGGCGACTGGCCGATACCATTGCCGCACACCTGCCCCTGAAACTCGAACAGAAGCAGGAAGTGCTGGAAATGTTCGAAACCCGTTCGCGGATCGAGCGCCTGCTGTCACAACTGGAAACCGAGATCGACATCCTGCAGGTCGAAAAGCGCATCCGTGGTCGCGTCAAGCGCCAGATGGAAAAAAGCCAGCGCGAGTACTACCTCAATGAGCAGGTCAAGGCAATCCAGAAGGAGCTCGGCGAAGGCGAGGACGGTGCCGATTACGATGAACTGGAAAAGAAGGCCAGGGCCGCCGGGATGAGCAAGGAAAGCCTGGCCAAGGTGCAGTCCGAACTCAAGAAACTGAAGCTGATGTCGCCGATGTCGGCGGAAGCCTCGGTGGTGCGCAATTTCATCGAAACCCTGATCAACCTGCCGTGGCGCAAGAAAACCCGCATCAGCAAGGATCTGGCCGAAGCCGGCAAGGTGCTCGACCGCGACCACTGGGGACTGGAAAAGGTCAAGGAGCGCATCCTCGAATACTTGGCCGTGCAGCAGCGCGTCGACCGCCTGAAAGCGCCGATCCTCTGCCTGGTCGGCCCGCCG
>CAYMYD010000436.1:0-1677 GCA_964394535.1 uncultured Propionivibrio sp.
TTTTGCTTTCTGAGCTCGGAGCGACCATGACCTACTCCTACACCGAGAAAAAACGTATCCGCAAAAGTTTTGCCAAGCGTGCTAACGTTCTTGATGTTCCCTATCTGCTGGCGACCCAACTGGAGTCCTTCACGGATTTCCTGCAGGCGGCCGTGCCGGCGGAACAGCGCACGATCCACGGCTTGCAGGCGGCGTTTTCATCGATCTTCCCGATCGTCAGCCACAGCGGTAATGCCCGTCTGGAATTCGTCAGCTATACGCTGGCCGAACCGGCCTTTGATGTCAAGGAATGCCAGCAACGCGGCCTGACCTTTGCTTCGGCGCTGCGTGCCCGGGTTCGCTTGGTCATTCTTGATCGTGAGGCACCGGATACGATCAAGGAAGTCAAGGAGCAGGAAGTCTACATGGGCGAAATCCCGCTCATGACACCGACCGGTTCCTTTGTCATCAACGGCACCGAGCGTGTCATCGTTTCGCAGTTGCACCGCTCGCCCGGTGTCTTCTTCGAGCATGATCGCGGCAAGCAGCACAGCTCCGGCAAGCTGCTGTTTTCGGCGCGGGTCATCCCTTACCGTGGTTCCTGGCTGGACTTCGAGTTCGATCCGAAGGACATCCTCTTCTTCCGCGTGGACCGTCGCCGCAAGATGCCGGTGACCACCCTGCTCAAGGCCATCGGCCTGACGCCGGAACAGATCCTGCGCGAGTTCTTTGCTTTCGATACCTTCCTGCTGAACCAGTCGATGGTCGAATTCCGCCTGGTTCCCGAGCGTCTGCGCGGGGAAGTGGCGCGTTTCGATTTCTGCGACAAGTCGGGCAAGGTCATCGTTGCCAAGGACAAGCGGATCACCAACAAGCATATCCGCGAGCTTGACGCGGCGGAAATTCATCAGATCGCCGTGCCGGAAGATTTCCTGATCGGCCGTGTGCTGGCGCAGAACGTCATTGACAAGGAAAGCGGTGAAATCCTCGCCAGCGCCAACGACGAGATCACCGATGTTCTGCTCGCCAAACTGCGTGAGGCCGGCGTCGATGAACTGCAAACGCTGTACATCAATGATCTCGATCAGGGCGGATTCATTTCCCAGACCCTGCGTACCGACGAAACCGCGACGCGGCAGGCGGCGCGGGTAGCCATTTATCGCATGATGCGCCCCGGCGAGCCGCCGACGGAAGAAGCGGTCGAAATCCTGTTCAACGGCCTGTTCTATTCCGACGAACGTTACGACCTCTCCGAGGTCGGGCGGATGAAGTTCAACAGCCGCGTCGGGCGTTCCGATGTCGTTGAATACAAGGTGATGCTCAAGCAGGTGCCGGCCAACAAGCGTGAGGGCATCGTTGCCGCCATCGTCAATACCGCTGGCGGAACGCCGGAAGCCGTCGAGCAACTGCTCGGCGAACTGTCCTTCGGCATGCGCGCCGTGGCCGAAAACCTGACTCATGCCGAAGCGACTGAACTCGTTGGCCAGTTGAAGGCACTGGGCGTGCTCAGCGAGATTCGCGACCAGCTGACCCTGTCGCCGCGCGACATCGTCGAAGTCATCAAGATTCTGGTCGAGCTGCGCAATGGTCGCGGCGAGGTCGACGATATCGACCACCTTGGCAACCGTCGTGTGCGTTCGGTCGGTGAGCTGGCCGAAAACCAGTTCCGTGCCGGACTGGTGCGCGTCGAACGGGCGG
>CAYMYD010000437.1:0-1674 GCA_964394535.1 uncultured Propionivibrio sp.
GCGCAGGTTTATGATGCGGCGGTCGAAACGCCGCTGGATTTCCTGCCTGCCCTGTCGGCGCGTATCGGCAATACGCTGTTGCTGAAGCGCGAAGACATGCAGCCGGTGTTTTCTTTCAAGCTGCGTGGTGCGTACAACAAGATTGCCCGGCTTTCGCCCGAGCGCCTGAAGCGCGGGGTGATCTGCGCTTCGGCAGGAAATCACGCGCAGGGGGTGGCGCTGTCAGCGGCGAAGATCGGTTGTCGGGCGGTGATCGTGATGCCGACGACGACCCCGGCGATCAAGGTCGAGGCGGTGCAAAGCCTGGGCGGCGAGGTGGTACTGGCCGGGGATTCCTTCGATGACGCTTACGCCCACGCGCTGGAACTGGAAAAGGCGCAAAAGCTGACTTTCGTCCATCCTTTTGATGATCCTGACGTGATCGCCGGGCAGGGCACCATCGGCATGGAGATCCTGCGCCAGCACGGCAAGCCGATTCATGCGGTGTTCTGCTGTGTCGGCGGGGGCGGGCTGATCGCCGGTGTGGCAGCGTACATCAAGCGTCTGCGCCCGGAGACGAAGATCATCGGTGTCGAGTCGATCGAAGCGGATGCCATGACGCAGTCGCTGGCCGCCGGGAAGCGTATCCGGCTGAAGCAGGTTGGCCTCTTTGCCGATGGTGCGGCGGTCAAGCAGGTCGGCGAGGAAACCTTCCGCCTGTGCCAGCAGTATGTCGATGAGATGATTTGCGTCGATACCGACGCCATCTGCGCGGCAATCAAGGATGCGTTCGAGAACACCCGCGCCGTGCTTGAACCCGCCGGGGCGCTGGCCGTGGCCGGGGCCAAGGAATACGCCCGCCGCCACAAGCTGAAGGACAAGACGCTGGTGGCCGTGGCTTCCGGCGCGAACATGAATTTCGACCGCCTGCGCTTCGTCGCCGAACGCGCCGAAGTGGGCGAGCAGCGTGAGGCGATCTTGGCCGTGACCCTGCCGGAAAAGCCCGGCAGTTACAAGAAGTTTGTTTCCCTGATCGGTTCGCGCAACATCACCGAATTCAATTACCGCTACAAGGATCGCGAGGCCGCGCATGTGTTCGTCGGCGTCCAGGTGGCTTCGCGGGCCGAATCGCTGAAGCTCGTCGAGCATCTGCGTCGCCAGGGCTATGCGACGCTTGATCTGACCGACGACGAAGTCGCCAAGCTGCATATCCGCCATCTGGTCGGCGGGCATGCCCATCAGGTTGATAACGAAATCGTCTACCGTTTCGAGTTCCCCGAACGACCGGGGGCGCTGATGAATTTCCTGACGCAGATGAGCGCGGACTGGAATATCAGCCTGTTCCACTACCGCAACCACGGCGCGGATACCGGGCGCGTACTGGTCGGCATGCAGGTGCCGCCCGGCGACATGCCGAAGTTCAATGAGTTTCTGAAAAATCTGGGCTACGCGCACTGGAATGAAACGGACAATCCGGCGTGTCGGCTGTTTTTGGCCTGACAAGGGGCGTTTATCCTAAAATCCTCACCGCAAAGGCGCGAAGGTACAAAGATCGCAAAGGAAACAAAAGCTTACTGGCCTTTGCCCATTCACCCAAAAGTGAGTGATAAAACCTTCAGACATTTCCGACAAGTCTTTGATTTTCTTTGCGTCCTTTGCGCTCTTTGCGCCTTTGCGGTGAATAACAGAGGTTTT
>CAYMYD010000438.1:0-1673 GCA_964394535.1 uncultured Propionivibrio sp.
GTTTATCCCGATGCCACGCACTACGTCCTGGTGGCCCTGCAAAAGGCCGGAAAACCTCTGGCGATTGACCGCCTGAATGCCCAGGCACGGCAGAAGCTGGAGAAAAAAATGGGCGATTCCTGGCAGAAATTCGGCACGCTGGGATTTTTCAGGACGCACGATCTCGATGATGACCAGCGGGATTCGCTCAGTCTGGGGACAACGTCCATCCTGCTGGCTTTTTCCGCCCGCCTTGGCTACCGCGTGCTGTCGGCCCAGCCACTGTCCTTCAGCGAAAACGAACTGAAATGGCTTGCCGCCGATGGCGAATCCGCCAAGTGGGATTCCGTGCGGATCGCCCTGAGCAAGGCCGGGAAAACCATCATCCTCGATTACATCAGCCTGGATCTTTCTGACAAGAAGCTGCAACAGTCGGAGCCCGTCCAGAAGTGGATAGATGCCAGCGCCCGTTCGCCGGTTTTTCTCAAGGCGGCGTCGCATCTGCTGCAGAAGCCGTCGTTTTCCATACTCCGTCAGAGTCTGTTGAATTATTCGCCGGTGCTGGTGCAGGATGAAACCGGGCTGGACTACACGGATCTGAAAAAAATCGGCCGGACGCGGCTGTACGGCAACTTTGTCAAAGCCCACGTGCTGTTTTCATCGACGCGCCAGCATGCTTTGACGGAAGCCTACAAAACAGCGGATCCGGCACCGCCCCCCCTGCCCTTTGCCTTCAGCTACCAGAAGAAGGCCGGTTTTCGTTCGATGCAGGTGGCGAACCGTTACTGAACACTGTCTGAGCGAAGTCGCGCAAGTGTTGATTGAAGCGTGGCGCATCGTCGACAAACAGGGCGTGACCGCTGTTCTCGAAAATGACCACCTGTGCGCTTGCCGCCTTCTTTGCCAGCAAGGCCTCGCCCTGAATGGCAAAGCGCGGGCGGATCGCGTAAAGGATGGGGACGGTCTGCGCGCTGACAATCTCCCGCCAGTAGGTTCGGGGATAAGGCTGGTTGAGCAGTTCGAGCGCCACCGGCGCGGGAATCTGTAGCGCCGAAGCCAGTACGGCATGGGCAATGTCTGCTGGCGGCGGGGTATCGAAGATGCCGTGACAGAAATCAGTCAGGTAACGTTCGCGCGTTTTCGGGTTGCTGAGGGATTTGGCTCGGGTGGACGGGCCGACAGGCTTCGGTGCCGGGCCTTCGCCAATCGAGTTGTCGATCAGTACGAGTCCCCGGGGCGGAGGCAGCGATGTCCGGGCGACAAAGTCCAGAATTTCCAGCACACCGAGCGACCAGCCGCCCAGAATGTAATGCCCGACCCCGGCGGCAAGGAGCAGATCTTCGAGGTCGGCAATGCGTCGGGACGGCGCGTGCGATGCCTTCGAGACAGTGGATGCGCCCTGTGAGCGTGGATCGAAGGCAATCACACGATAGTCGTCGCTCAGGGCTTCCAGTTGCCGCCTGAATATCGCGGCCGGCATCAACCAGCCGGGCACCAACACAATGGTCTGCGGCGAACTGCCTGCCGCCAGATAGTGCAGCGACAGCCCTTCACGGTTGGTGAAATGATGATCCTCGATGGGAGCCGCAGTGGCGTTGTTCAGAAAGAGCATCAGGCACAGGCTTGGGAAGGGAGAAGGGGGAAGGGGGAAGCAACCGTGTTTCAAGTCAAGCGAAATCTGATTGCCAGGGGGT
>CAYMYD010000439.1:0-1658 GCA_964394535.1 uncultured Propionivibrio sp.
GGTTTGCTGGTGCGCGTGACCTTTTTGAGGGAAGGGGGAAGGGAGAAGGGGGAAGGGTAAAACCGCCTGTTGGTCATGCTTCTGCGGAAACAAACGGCGTTTTTGTCAGGCGCAAGCCGAAAAACAGGAAAGGCGCCCCCTTCCCACTTCCCGTCTTAAGCATCCCTTAAGTTTCCCCGTAGTACGCTCCCTGCCACGGTGGAGATTGTCTCCCCCTGATGCAGAAAGGAGTCCCTCATGAGTTCGAAAAACCTCAAGCGTGGTGTCATTGCTGCGATTGCCGCTTCGTTGCTGATGGCGGCGGTTTCCCTGTTCAATCCGCGTCCCCTGTGGTCGGCAGAAGCCGCGCCAATTTTGCGCCCGGTATCAAACACGGCCCCCTCACTGGCGACGCCGCTACCGGACATGAGCACCATCGTCGAGCGCAACGGCCCGGCAGTGGTCAATATCAGCATGTCCGGCAAGAGCAAGAGCGCCTCCGGCATGCCGGGCATTCCGGGGCTGGATCCTGACGATCCCTTCTACGAATTCTTCCGCCACTTCCGCATTCCGCAGCAGCGTGGCGAGCAGCGGATACGCGGTCAGGGCTCGGGTTTCATTGTGCGCGATGACGGCATCGTGCTGACCAACGCGCACGTGATCGACGGAGCCGACGAAGTGATCGTCAAGCTGATCGACAAGCGCGAGTTCAAGGCCAAGGTGCTCGGGGCCGACAAGGCCAGCGACGTTGCCGTGCTGCGCATCGAAGGCAAGAACCTGCCGACGGTGAAAATCGGCAGCTCGGCCAATACCCGTGTTGGCGAATGGGTGCTGGCCATCGGGTCGCCCTTCGGTTTCGAGAACAGCGCGACCGCCGGGATCATTTCGGCCAAGTCGCGTTCGCTGCCGGACGACAGTTACGTTCCCTTCATCCAGACCGACGTGGCGGTCAATCCCGGCAACTCCGGCGGCCCGCTGTTCAACATGGCGGGCGAGGTGATCGGCATCAACTCACAGATTTACAGCCGCACCGGCGGCTATCAGGGCCTTTCCTTCGCCATCCCGATTGATGTGGCGATGGGCATCCAGGAGCAGATCGTCAAGCACGGCAAGGTGCAGCGTGGACGACTGGGGGTCACCATCCAGGAGGTCAATCAGTCGCTGTCCGAATCCTTCGGTCTGGAGAAGCCGGCCGGTGCCCTGATCAGCTCGGTCGAAAAGGGGAGCCCGGCAGAAAAGGCCGGTCTGGAAGCGGGTGATGTGATCCTGGCCTTGAATGGCAAGGACATCCAGACTTCCAACGAATTGCCGCCGCTGGTCGCTTCGATCCGTGCCGGTGATACGGCCAAGCTGAAAATCTGGCGCAAGGGCGCGATGCGTGAAATCGACGTCAAGGTCGGCACCAGCAAGGACGAAAAAGTGGCCAGCGCGGAAGACAAGGCATCGGTCACTGGACGGCTGGGCCTCGCGGTGCGCACGCTTTCAGCGGAAGAGCGCAGGCAACTCGACGGCAAGGGCGGACTGCGCGTGGAGAGCGTTTCCGGCGCGGCGACCCGTTCCGGCGTCCGTCCCGGTGACATCGTACTGGCCGTCAATGGCGAACCGGTCAATACGCCGGAGCAGTTGCGCGCCATCGTCGCCAAGGCCGGCAAGCGCGTCGCCCTGCTGATCCAGCGCGA
>CAYMYD010000440.1:0-1650 GCA_964394535.1 uncultured Propionivibrio sp.
ATACTTCATTCAGTTGGCCCGTAAGGACATGGAGCGCTGGATGATTCAGTTGCCGGATCGCGATCTCGCCTACTCCCGACCAGACTCGGTCACCGAGATACTCTGGCAGGGTATCCAGCCCCTCGGCGCGCAGCAGATTGATGAAATTCTCGTCGGCAAAGAACTGGCGCAGAGCGCTGACGACAAATAGCAGACGCTGCTGGGTTAGTTCAGCTTTCTTGACCGTCATCTTCTGCCGCTCGACCTCGCGCTGATAGGTGCGGACGAGACTGGAGGTGGAGACGTCAGCTACTTTGCGCGAGGTGGCCCTGGCGACAGAACGGCCCAGAGTCTGCCGACGCTCGATGATGCGGCGAACCTCCATCAACTGCCGGCCGCGTAGCTTGCCGCACTCGTAGGCTTCCTGCAGCGCTGCCTGCATAGCCTTGTCGTCGTCGCCCGCGCCGACGATGGCGAGGGCGGCATTGAGCGGTACTCGACCCGTCTCGACGGCGATCAGAAGTCGCTCCTCGCCCTGCTGAAGCAGGGTCAGGATGCCGACGACGTACTGGGCGGTGAGGCCGGTTTTCGTAGAAATGTCCTTGGGACTGTGCTGCTGTAGATTTCGATTGCGCTCGGCGTAGGCCGGATTCTCGTCGCGGTACCGCTTCCAATATTCTGGATTCTCGGTGGCCCATGCCTTGCTGGCACGGGCATCGTTGTCACGGTAGTCGGCATCGTCACGCCGCTTTTGCTGTTGCCAGCGCCGACGGCGCTCGCGTTGGCATTCCGAATTGGTGCAGTATTTCTGATTCGGGTTTTGAGACCGAGGGGTGAAAGGATGGCCACAGGCTTGGCATTGCTTCGACATGATCACACTCCATAACGAAAATCGATATGGAACGTGCGTGACCGCGCCGCCGGATTAGGCATGTCCTGACTGGAATGCCGTCGAACATCGATGATCGGAGAACCCTGTGCCCTGATCGATGACGGGGTGGGCGTGCGTGGGCACGCCAGTTCCGATCCATCGGCAGTTATTGACATTTACCGATGTTATGCAACACTATGCCCGACATGGACACTACTGCCGAGAGGCTGATCAATCTCGCGCGATCCCAAGGGTTGATCCGCCCCTGTGATCTGGCCCCGCTTGGAATCCCCCGGGTTTCCCTGACCCGTGCCGTCCGACGCGGGCAGCTGGAACGGGTCGGGCGAGGGCTGTACGGCCTGCCCGGGCGTGAGGTCTCGGCTCACGGATCACTGGCCGAGGTGGCGCGCAGGGTGCCCAAAGGCGTCGTCTGCCTGCTCTCGGCACTGCGTTTTCATGGCCTGACCACCCAGGCTCCCTTCGAGGTATGGCTGGCCATCGAGAACAAGTCACCTGCGCCGAAACTCGACTTCCCACCGCTACGCATCGTGCGTTTCTCCGGCGCTGCACTGACTGAGGGCGTGGAGGAACAAGTCGTGGATGGCGTGACCATTCGTATCACCGGCGTGGCCAAGACTGTTGCCGACTGCTTCAAGTATCGGAACAAAATCGGCCTCGACGTCGCCCTGGAGGCGCTGCGCGAGGCTTGGCACGAGAAGCGTATGACCAGCGACGATCTCTGGCGTTACGCCAAAATCTGCCGCGTGGCCAACGTGATCCGCCCCTACCTGGATAGCCTG
>CAYMYD010000441.1:0-1649 GCA_964394535.1 uncultured Propionivibrio sp.
GAAATCGGGGAAAAATGGGCGACGATCCGTTCGGCGTCGGCTTCGACCTGGCGCAGACGCTCGAAAAAACCCAGCGCTGTCGAGTAATACTCGACCTCGACGCCGAGCAGCGAGGCAATCGAGGTGCCCAGCAATTGCGCCAGTTTCTCCAGGGTTTCGATCTTGACGATCTTGCCCTGTTCCAGACGATAGATCGCGGCGCGGGAGACACCCAGTTGGTCCGCGATGTTTTCCGCCTGCAGGGAGGCGCCGATACGGTAGGCGCGCAGCCGTGCGCCCAACTCTTCGTAGTCAATGGACGAGGAAGGATTGCTCAGCATGGGTTTCCCTTTCGCGTCATGAAAGTTCGTAAATGGCCTGATTGAGGACACCGACGCCCTGCATGAAATCGTCGATCTCCATCGCCTCATCCGGGTTGTGCGAGCCGTTCTGGTTGCGGATGAACAGCATCGCGCTGGGAATGCCGGCGTTGGCGAACATCGAGGCGTCGTGCCCGGCCCCGCTGGCGATGATCTCGTGAGGACAGGAACGCCGGGTGCAGACCGAGGACAGGAGGTTGCCCAACTGTGCATCCATCGTTGCCGGACTGGACAGCAGGCGGCGGTCAAATTCGAAGCGCACCTTGCGTTCGCGGCTGATCGACGCGCATTCGGCGCGCATCAGTTGATAGAAGGCTTCCAGCGTGTCGATGCTCTTGCTGCGCACTTCAAAACTGAAGTTGACCTGGCCGGGAATGCGCGATGGGGCGTGATCGGCGGAATTGGTCGACAACATGCCGGTGGTGACGACGAGGTCGGTGCCGCGTTCGAGCAGGACGCTCCAGTGCTCGTCCAGACGCATGATCAGATCGGCGACAGCAAACATCGCGTCGCGGCGCAGCCAGCGCGGAATCGCTCCGGAGTGCCCGGCTTCGCCGATGCATTGCACGTTGTTGTGGCGCAGGTTGCCGCGAATGCCGGACACCACGGCGACCGGAATCTGGTGCGCGACCATGACCGGCCCCTGCTCGATGTGCAGTTCGAGGTAGGCGCGAATCTGCGTCGGATCGAACAGCACGGTCTGGTTGCGAATCGCGGCGATGTCGGCTCCGGTGTTCTCCATGGCCGTGGCCAGCGTTTCGCCCTTGCCGCGGCGGGGGAGGGCGAGATCGTCTGCTTCCAGTTTGCCGAGCAGTGCGCCGGAACCGATATAGGCCTTGCCGAAAGCGGCGCTTTCCTCCCCACGGAAGGCGGCGACCTGGAGTGGAACCGGTGAGGGAACGCCGCTACGCTGCTGCTCCAGAAGACACAGCAAGCCGGCGATGACTCCAGCCAGACCGTCGTAGTTGCCGCCCTGGGGAACGGAGTCGATGTGTGAACCACACCAGATACGGGTGGCGTCCGGCGCCAGACCGGGCAGGTTGAACAGGACGTTGGCGGCCCGGTCAGTGCTGACTGCGAGTCCGGCCTGTTCCGCGAAGTCACGCAGATAGTCGGCACAGGCCGATTCTTTCTCTCCGTAACTGTCGCGGGAAACACCAATGCCGTCAAAGCTGAGCGCACGGATGTCGGAGAAGAGTTTTTCAGCGACGGGTCGCCATTCTTTAATATCCATCGATCACAGCTGTCCGGTTAAAACGCGAACAGATTCAATTGGTTGTTGATGGTGAT
>CAYMYD010000442.1:0-1648 GCA_964394535.1 uncultured Propionivibrio sp.
AGAGGACTCATAATCCTTTGGTCCACGGTTCAAGTCCGTGCGGGCCCACCAATTCAAAAACCCAACCCTTACCGGTTGGGTTTTTTTCTGCCCGCCGCGCCAGTACTGGCGGGGCTTTCGGCGGGGTCTGGTGTTTCGTCATCGCCCCGGCGGGGCATTCTCCTGCCAGAAGTGGCCCGGACGCCTCTCTTTTCTCCATTTGACCTGTGGCTGGACGAGGCTCACACCCTCGATTTCATGCGGGTTTCGGGCTGATGGTTGGGCGTCAACTGCACCGACCAGAATCCTTGCAAACCCGTTCTACGCATCGAACCCATCGAACAACCGATGCTGATCATCCCAATCCGACGGCGGTAAATTGTTCTTCAACCAGAGCAAGCTCAAGGTCTTCGGCTGGCGGCCGTCGAGGATGCTGCGCACCAGCGTCGGCGAGAGCAGCGTCAGCCGCAGCAGTTCATTCACGGTCGTCTGATGCAGTCCCTCGCGCCGCGCAATATCCGACCCGCTGCTGACGATGCCATCGTCGATGAGCCGCTGCCAATGAAACGCCTTGGCCAGCGCCGTCAGGATCGGCGCATCGTGTTCCGGCATCTTGTCTCCGGCCGCAGCCGGAATCACCACCTTGCGTCCGCCGTGCCGCTTGATGCGCACCGGGATGAAGGTCGTGAGTTTCGCGCCCTGCCGATTGACGGCCGCGCCCGTCTGAATGATCCGTGTCATGCCACCACCTCCATACCATTCTCCTGCTGTTGTTCCAGTTCCAGTAATTCCGCCCCAATCGTGCCCGGCCGCATCTCGCCGGCCAGGGCCTGCCATCCGGTATCCCGCCAGGTGATCTCGATGCCCTCATCCCGGAATGTCACACGCTCCACCAGCAACTGGACGATGCGCAGGCGTTCGGCAGGAAACAACTGCGCCCAGACCTGGCCCATCTGCCGCAATGGCAGCACCACTTCCGGTTCGGTCAATGCTGGGCATTTCTCCCGGGCCACGTCCCATACCGACTGCACCATCTCGGGCGACATCAGCGCGGCGTGGATTTGTGCCAGCACCATCTGCTCGATGGGTTCCGCCGGCACCCGGCCCGCCGGGCTTGCGTCGGCCCCGAAGCGCACCTTCCGGTTCGGCACGTAGTAGCGATAACGCTTGCCGTTCGGCTTGCGCGTGAAGGCCGGCTGATACTTCTCGCCGTCGGCGGTGTAGAACAGGCCGAGCAGCAAGGCTTCGGGCTGGCGGCGCTGCCAAGTCTCCGACGTGCGCTGGCGATTATTCTGCGCAAGGATGGCGTGGGCGGCATCCCACAATCCCTGATCGATGATCACCATATGCGCGCCCGGATAGAACTGCCCCTTGTGGGGAATCTCACCCCGATAGACGCGGTTGTGCAGCAGCTTGTAGAGCATCTGCTTGCTGAAGGGCTTGCCCTGCTTGTTCGTTTTTCCGTCGGCGGCCAGTTGCCGCACGAGATCGGTGGTCGACCGGTAGGCCACGAAATCGGAGAAGATGCGTTTGACCAAGTCGGCCTCGACATCGACCACGACCAGCCGGCGATCCTCAACCCGGTAGCCGAGTGGCGGATGACCGCCCATCCACATCCCCTTTGCTTTTGATGCGGCGATCTTGTCGCGGATGCGCTCGCCAGTGACCT
>CAYMYD010000443.1:0-1645 GCA_964394535.1 uncultured Propionivibrio sp.
GGCACCAATCGACCCGGCACCCATCGTCATCACCACGTCGCCATCGCGGGCGCTGGCCAGAATCGCCGCGGGCATCTGGCTGATGTCTTCGACAAACACCGGCTCGACCTTGCCTGCCACACGAACCGCACGGGCCAGCGAACGACCGTCGGCGGCGACAATTGGCGCTTCACCGGCGGCATAGACTTCGCCGAGCAGCAGGGCATCGACGCTGGAAAGCACGCCGACAAAATCCTCGAAACAGTCCCGCGTGCGCGAAAAGCGGTGCGGCTGGAAGGCGAGCAGGAGGCGGCGTCCGGGGAAAGCGCCCCGGGCGGCGGCCAGCGTCGCCTTCATTTCCACCGGATGATGGCCGTAGTCGTCCACCAGCGTGAAGCTGCCACCGGAGGCCAGCGGAATTTCCCCGTAACGCTGGAAGCGCCGCCCGACCCCCTTGAACTCGGCCAGCGCCTTGGCGATCGCGGCATCGGCAACGCCGACTTCACTGGCCACGGCAATCGCCGCCAGCGCGTTCAGCACGTTATGCACCCCCGGCAGATTGAGCGTGACCGGAAAACGCGTGGTGCTGCCATTGACGCGGATGCAGTCGAAACGCATCTGCCCGTCCTGCGCGACAATGTTCTCGGCGCGCACGTTGGCCCCCGGCAGCAGGCCGTAGCTGACCACCTGCTTGCTGATCTGCGGCACGATCTCGCGCACGCTGGCATCGTCGGTGCACAGCACGGCCACGCCGTAGAAGGGCAGGCGCTGCACGAAATCGACAAAAGCCTGTTTCAAGCGGCCGAAATCCTGGCCATAGGTTTCCATGTGATCGGCGTCGATATTGGTGATGATCGAAATCACCGGCGAGAGGAAAAGGAAGGAAGCATCCGATTCGTCGGCCTCGGCCACCAGATAGTCGCCCGAACCCAGCCGCGCATTGGCCCCGGCAGCGTTGAGCCGCCCACCGATGACGAAGGTCGGGTCCAACCCGCCTTCGGCGAGAATCGAAGCAACGAGGCTGGTCGTCGTCGTCTTGCCGTGCGTCCCGGCGACCGCGATGCCCTGCTTGAAGCGCATCAGTTCCGCCAGCATCTGCGCGCGCGGCACCAGCGGCAGCTTGCGCAACCGGGCCGCCTGCACCTCCGGATTGTCAGCCTTGACCGCGGTCGACACGACCACTGCATCGGCGTCGCAGACGTTTTCGGCGGCGTGACCGGTAAACACACGGATGCCCAGCGCCGCCAGTCGCCGCGTCGTCGCGTTGTCGACCAGATCCGAGCCGCTGACGGTATAGCCGAGATTGCACAGCACCTCGGCAATCCCGCTCATGCCCGATCCGCCGATCCCGACGAAGTGAATGTTTTTGACTTTATGTTTCATTTAAATACAGTGAAAAGTGAAAGGTGAAAGGTGAAATGTGGAAAACCATGCCGATCACGCTCGTCATGCGATTGGCTTTCCCTTGTTAAAACGTGAAGTGTCTGATCTTTCATATTTCACCTTTCACGTTTCACTGATTCAATCGCTTGCGCCACCTCGGCGACCGCTTGCGGTTTGGCCAGGGCGCGGGCGCGTTCGGCCATTTGCAGCAACTGGCCACGGGTGTAGTTGCGGATCAGGCTGATCGCTTCGGGCGTCATTTCTGCCTGTGGCAGCAGAATCG
>CAYMYD010000444.1:0-1623 GCA_964394535.1 uncultured Propionivibrio sp.
CGCTGGTAAAGCCTGGATTTGCAATAGAAACAGCGATTGACCGGATTGCTGCGATAGGCCGGGTCGGTCATTTCACCGGCCTCAATGAGCTCTAGCACCCACCCGTGGCGAATGGCATGATTCTGTACGCGCCGGGTCGCCAATTGAGGAACCGCAGGCGATAGCGCATGCACCGCTGTCATTGCTGTCTGTGCATGACAATGCGTCACATACGCCAGGACCATGCTGTCAAGTCCACCGCTGACCGCGATTGCCAGCGCAGCATGCTGATCAAGACACTTCACGAGCCGGTTCAGTTTTTCCGAAACTGTCATGAACTGCCCTCTTCGTACTCGCCCAGGTGTTTCAAACGGCGCCGGGACAATAATCCTTCGATGCGGGCGATGTCATCGCTCTCCACCTTGAGCGATGTTTGTCCATCGGGACGGTAGGAGCGTTTACGCTGCAATGGCCAGCCGGTGATGTCAAGAATCTCCTGGTCTCGCCGCAGGCAGAAGCGTTGTTCGTGATGCCAGCGCAAGCCGATTGTCGTCGTCTCCAGAAAGCAGAGTCTGCTTACGGTGGCCAGCGCCGCAGGCTTAAGCAGCAGACGAAAGTCGCTGACGGGCCGCCCTTTCTTGCCTTGTCGGGTGCTGATGCTAAGGTCGATAACGCCCTGAGCATCCCGCAGGCGGTCGGCAGCAACGGCGAGTTCCTCACCGGTCATGTCGTCGATGTCGAAGCAAAGGACGAGCACATCGTCGGTGTCGTCTGCCGTGATCGAGGATGTTTCCGATTGCGTAAAAACAAGCGCACGCAGGATGTTGGGCATGCCGTCCAGTTCGCGGGTGCCGGCCCCGATCCCGGTAGCGTATAACTCGGCCTTGGCCGGGCGGGCATGCACATCGCGGACCAGATGCGCCAGGATGGCCGCGCCCGTTGGAGTGACTCGTTCGCCAGCGATACCATCATCGCGCCAGCGAAAGCCACGCAGGATTTCCGCTGTCGCCGGGGCCGGAACTGGCAGCAAGCCATGGCGGGTGTGTACCAGTCCGTCACCGCGCGGCAGATCAGAGACGCTCCAGGAGCAAGGTGTCAAGGCCGCCGCAATGCTGCCGGCAGCCACGATATCCATGATCGAATCCCAGTCGGCGATCTCATGGAAGTGTACCGCCTCAAGCGAAACACCGTGCATTTTGCTCTCTGCTTCGGCAAGGTGCCTCAGGATGGCGATTGCCTGCTCCGCCGTTCCGGGCTGGAGCGTGGGGGTGGTGATCAGGCGCACGATATCGGGAAAGCACACCGCATGATCGTGATGATGGTCGGCATGTTCATGACCATGGTCATGATGGTGCTTATGACCATGATGGTGCTCATGGCGGTCGTGATGGTGCTCGTGATCGTGGTGGTGATTACAGGCTTCCTGAGGCTCGATACCGTTCTCGGCAAGCGCAAATCTGCGCACGGCAATTCCGCTACTCATTCCCTCACTCAGGGTGGGGTGTCCGCAATCTGCAGGGATTACCGCCGCCAGATCGGCAAATACGCGCTGACGCAGCGCGGGCAGCGCGTCAAGAAGGGCAGAGACAAACATGTCTCCAGCCAATCCACCGACGGCGTCCAGGTGAATATGGTCGGGTGGTG
>CAYMYD010000445.1:0-1621 GCA_964394535.1 uncultured Propionivibrio sp.
TACGTGCGTGACCATCTGGAAACGCTGGACTGGAACAAGAAAGCCCCCGGCCCGCACCTGCCTGATGAGGTCATTGCCCGCACCAGCGCCAAATATCGGGAAGCCTGCGAACAGTTGACCGGCAAACCGCTGGCAGACTGAAGTCGCGCTGTTTTTCACCGGAGCGGGCATTGCCTCGCTCCGGCGTTTTTTGGGGAGCGAGTCCGACAACCCTATGACACTGGAACCATGACCAAGACCAATCCGCTGCTCGATTTTTCCGATCTCCCCCGTTTTGACGCCGTTCTTCCTGAACACGTCCGGCCGGCCATCGAAAGCCTGCTCGATGAAAACCGCCGCCTGGTTGATGCGTTGGGCAATGCGGAGACGCCTGCCAGCTGGGATGACTTCGTGCAGCCACTGGTCGACGCCGGTGAGCGCCTTTCCCGTGCCTGGGGCATTGTCGGGCATCTGCATTCGGTCAATGACGTTCCCGAATGGCGCGAGGCCTACAACGGGATGTTGCCGGAGGTGAGCCGCTTCTGCGCCGAGCAGGGGCAGAACCTCGCGCTATTCCGGAAGTACAAGGCGATCCGGGCAAGTGCCGAATACCCCACACTTTCACCCGCCCGCCAGCGCATCATCGACAACGAAGTGCGTGATTTCCACCTCTCCGGTGCCGAATTGCCCGAAGAACAAAAGCCGCGCTTTCAGGCGATCCAGGAAGAACTCGACGCACTGTCCACCAAGTTCTCCGAAAACCTGCTTGATGCGACCAATGCCTTCGCCGAATACGTGAGCGACGAGGCCGATCTTTCCGGTCTGCCACAGGATGTCTGTCAGGCGGCCCGGGCGGCAGCGGAAAAGGACGGCAAGCCGGGCTGGAAATTCACCCTGCACATGCCGTCCTACGGGCCGGTCATGCAGTTTGCCGACAGTCGTCGTCTGCGGGCCACGCTCTACCGGGCTTCGGCGACCCGCGCCGCCGAATTCGGGCCGGAAAATCTCGACAACACCCCGCTGATCCGCCGCATCCTTGAGTTGCGCGCCGAAGAAGCGCAACTGCTTGGTTATGCCAACTATGCCGAACTCTCGCTGGTGCCGAAGATGGCCGGATCGGTCGATGAAGTGCTCGTCTTTCTGCGCGATCTGGCGGCCAAGGCCAGGCCCTTTGCGCTCAAGGATCGGCAGGAACTGGAAGAATTCGCCCGGCGGCAACTGGCGCTGGAAACCCTGGAAGCCTGGGATATCGGCTACGCCTCGGAAAAACTGCGGCAACAACGACACGCCTTTTCCGAGCAGGAGGTCAAGGCTTACTTCACTGAAGCGAAGGTGTTGGCCGGACTCTTTCACGTGGTCGAGGCACTCTACGGCGTGGTGATCAAACCCGACCGGGCGCCGACATGGCATGAAGACGTGCGCTTTTTCCGCATCGAGAAGGCCGATGGCGAACTCGTCGGCCAGTTCTATCTGGACCCCTACGCCCGCGAAACCAAGCGGGGCGGCGCGTGGATGGACGAAGCGCGCACCCGGCGGCGGGTGGCTGACGGCATCCAGACGCCGGTGGCCTATCTCAACTGCAATTTTCCGCGCCCGGTCGGCGACAAACCGGCCACCTTCAATCATGGCGAGGTCGAGACCC
>CAYMYD010000446.1:0-1612 GCA_964394535.1 uncultured Propionivibrio sp.
TGCGCTCCAGCGCCAGACCGCAACCGCGCGCGACGCAGGTCAATGGTTCTTCGGCAACGATCACCGGCAGGCCGGTTTCTTCCATCAGCAGACGATCAAGATCGTGTAGCAGGGCACCACCGCCGGTCAGCACCATGCCCTTGTCGGCGATGTCGGCGCCGAGTTCGGGCGGGGTTTTTTCCAGCGCCGATTTCACCGCCGAAACGATGGCATTCAGGGGCTCGGTCAAGGCTTCGAGGATTTCGTTCGAGGAAATGGTGAACTTGCGCGGGATGCCTTCGGCCTTGTTGATGCCGGAGACCTCCATCTCGCGCACTTCGGCACCGGGGAAGGCCGAGCCGATGTTCTTCTTGACCGCCTCGGCGGTGTTTTCGCCGATCAGCATGCCGTAGTTGCGGTTGATGTAGTTGATGATCGACTCGTCGAATTTATCGCCACCAACGCGCACTGAACCGGCATAGACCATGCCACCGAGCGAAATGACGCCGACCTCGGTCGTGCCGCCGCCAATATCGACGACCATGGAACCCGTCGGCTCGGAGACCGGCAGTCCGGCACCAATCGCTGCAGCCATCGGCTCCTCGATCAGGAATACCTGGCTGGCACCGGCACCGATGGCCGATTCGCGGATCGCCCGGCGCTCGACCTGCGTCGAACCGGAAGGCACGCAGATGATGATGCGTGGGCTGGGGGAAAGCAGGCGCGAATCATGCACCTTGCGAATGAACTGTTTGAGCATCTGCTCGGTGACGGTGAAGTCGGCGATGACGCCATCCTTCATCGGGCGGATGACGGTAATCGCCCCCGGAGCCTTGCCAAGCATGTCCTTGGCCCCTTGACCGACGGCCTGAATGCTCTTCTTGGCATTCGGCCCGCCTTCCATGCGAATGGCCACAACGGAAGGCTCGTCGAGCACGATACCCTTGCCGCGAACATAGATCAGGGTGTTGGCTGTTCCCAGGTCAATCGCCAGATCGCTCGAAAAATAACTGCGCAGAAAACTGAACATGCGTATCTATCCGTGAAAACGCCGCAAAGCGTGCGGCAGAGAAAGCAATTATGATACCTTATACAGCTATTCTTTTCATTTTTTCTGGTTGAATCATGTCACTCTCTCTGGAGCAGGTTCGCCGCGTGGCCAGTCTGGCGCGGATCGAAATCAGCGAGGCCGAGGCCGAATCGACGCTCGCCCAACTCAACGGCATTTTTTCCCTGATCGAAACCATGCAGGCCGTCGATACCGAAGGGATCGCCCCGATGACCCACGCGCAGGATCTGGCGCAGCGCCTGCGCGAGGATGTCGTTACCGAACCCGACGGGCAGGCGGCGCTTGATCAGCGGGCCGTCTATCAGGCGATTGCGCCGGAAACCGAAAATGGTCTTTACCTCGTCCCCAGGGTGATCGAATGATGATGCAAGGCATCACTGCGCTGGCCAGTGCGTTGTCCAGCAAAAAAATTTCCAGTGTCGAACTCACCCGGCTTTTTCTGACACGCATTGAACGCGACAACCCGCGCATCAAGGCCTTCATTAGCGTCCGGCCGGAAGTCAGCCTCGCCCAGGCCAAAGCCGCCGATGCCCGGATTGCTGCCGGGAACGCCGGGCCGCTGAC
>CAYMYD010000447.1:0-1611 GCA_964394535.1 uncultured Propionivibrio sp.
CGATTCTGCTGCCACAGGCAGAAATGACGCCCGAAGCGATCAGCCTGATCCGCAATTACACCCGCGGCCAGTTGCTGCAAATGGCCGAACGCGCCCGCGCCCTGGCCAAACCGCAGGCGGTCGCCGAGGTGGCGCAGGCGATTGAATCAGTGAAGCGTGAAAGGTAAGACATGGACATCAAATCAACTTTCATGGCCGCTGTGCCACCCGGTTTTTACCCTTCTCCCTTCTTCCTTCCCCGCACCTAACATGAAACATAAAGTCAAAAACATTCACTTCGTCGGCATCGGCGGATCGGGCATGAGCGGGATTGCCGAGGTGCTGTGCAATCTCGGCTACACCGTCAGCGGTTCGGATCTGGCCGACAACGCGACGACGCGGCGACTGGCGGCACTGGGCATCCGTGTGTTTACCGGTCACGCCGCCGAAAACGTCTGTGATGCCGATGCGGTGGTCGTGTCGACAGCGGTCAAGGCCGACAATCCGGAGGTGCAGGCGGCCCGGCTGCGCAAGCTGCCGTTGGTGCCGCGCGCGCAGATGCTGGCCGAGTTGATGCGCTTCAAGCAGGGCATCGCGGTTGCCGGGACGCACGGCAAGACGACGACGACCAGCCTGGTGGCTTCGATTCTCGCCGAGGGCGGGCTGGACCCGACCTTCGTCATCGGGGGGCGACTCAACGCCGCCGGAGCCAATGCGCGTCTGGGTTCAGGCGACTATCTGGTGGCCGAGGCCGACGAGTCGGACGCCTCCTTCCTTTTCCTCTCGCCGACGATCTCGATCATCACCAATATCGACGCCGATCACATGGAGACCTACGGCCAGGATTTCGGCAGGCTGAAACAGGCTTTTGTCGACTTCGTGCAACGCCTGCCCTTCTACGGCGTGGCCGTGCTGTGCACCGACGATGCCAGCGTGCGTGAGATCGTGCCGCAGATCAGCAAGCAGGTGGTCAGCTACGGCCTGCAGCCGGGAGCCAACGTGCGCGCCGAGAATATTGTCGCGCAGGACGGGCAGATGCGTTTCGACTGTGTCCGTGTCAACGGCAGCACCACGCGTTTCCCGGTCACGCTCAACCTGCCGGGGGTGCATAACGTGCTGAACGCGCTGGCGGCGATTGCCGTGGCCAGCGAAGTCGGCGTGACTGACGCCGCGATCGTCAAGGCCCTGGCCGAGTTCAAGGGGGTCGGGCGGCGCTTCCAGCGTTACGGGGAAATTCCGTTGGCCTCCGGCGGCAGCTTCACGCTGGTGGATGACTACGGCCATCATCCGGTGGAAATGAAGGCGACACTGGCTGCCGCCCGGGGCGCTTTCCCCGGACGGCGCCTTTTGCTCGCCTTCCAGCCGCACCGCTTTTCGCGCACGCGGGATTGCTTCGAGGACTTTGTCGGCGTGCTCTCCAGCGTCGATGCCCTGCTGCTCGGCGAAGTCTATGCCGCCGGTGAAGCGCCGATTGTCGCCGCCGACGGCCGTTCGCTGGCCCGTGCGGTCCGTGTGGCAGGCAAGGTCGAGCCGGTTTTCGTCGAAGACATCAGCCAGATGCCCCAGGCCATTCTGGACAGCGCCCGCGATGGCGACGTGGTGATGACGATGGGTGCCGGGTCGATTGGTGCC
>CAYMYD010000448.1:0-1609 GCA_964394535.1 uncultured Propionivibrio sp.
CCTTAAGGGTGATTTCGCCTTCATCAGGGTGATACATCCCGAACAGGCATTTCATCAACGTCGATTTCCCCGCGCCGTTTTCACCCATCAGGGCATGGACTGTACCTGGTCGTACCTGCAAGCTGACATGATCCAGAGCAATGACTCCCGGGAAGCGCTTGCAGATATTTTTCATTTCCAGGACAAATTCTGAATTCATCAACACCGAACTCCGCTCGCAACCTTCACCCCTGGAATCGCTTGATTTCCATCGTACGATTGCCAGCCCTCGCGTACAGCAAGCATGCGGCCGGGCCATGTTGTCATGACCCGGCACAGGACATTACTTCTTCAGGAACGCGCCAAGATTCTCTTTGGTCACGCCCTTGAAGGGAACCAGATAAATCTGCTTCACCAGAGCCGGGTCGTTGGCCGGCGCTTCCTCAATGGCTTTGTCCAGCGGCTTGATGCCATTGATCGTCGCGCCGTTCACGCTTCCCTTGGTAGCCAGGGTATGTGCGAGTTCAAATGCGGTTGCTGCCTGAGCCGCGGCATCTTGCAGAACGGTGGCGTAAAGTTTGTTTTCCGACATGGAGCGCAAAGCGACCTGTGTTGCATCAACACCGATGACCGGCACCTTGAGGAAGGTGCCATCACCATCCACGTCCTTGGTCGGATTGGCAGGATCGTCGACATATTTGGCGGTGATCAGCGACTCGACGGCACCGAGCGCCATGGCGTCGTTATTGGCCAGAATCAGGTTGAATTTGCCTTTGTAGGCGTTGAGCCAGGCATCCATTTTCTGTTGCGCCTCATCGGGCTGCCAGTTCGCCGTGTCCTTGGCGATGATATTGACCTTGTAGCCCTTCTTTCCCAGATCCTTCAGTACGGCCTCGGTACGATAAATCTGTGCCGGATGTCCCAGCTGGCCAAGAAACAGGATCAGGTTGATGCTCTTTTCCGGGCCAAGTTTTTGCGGAAACTTCTTGAAGTAGGCGTCAACAATGTCGGCCTGGATCGACCCGGCAATCGATTCGGGCGATGAAGCGAGGAAGAAATTGCTGCTTTTTTTCAGGGCGGCCACGGTTGGTGCCGTGTTGGAGAAAGCGGCCCCGCCTTTTTTGGCGGCAATGATGCTGGCCAGTTGTTCGCTGCCTTCAGTGACGGCGGGAACAACAACAAAGTATTTCACCCCCTGGCTGATCAGGGTGTTCAGTTGGTCGAGCTGCGTCGCCATGTCACTGTGCGCGTCCATGACCTTGAGTTCCACCCCCTTGCTGACCGCCAGTTTCTTCAGGTTGCCGGTGTAATCACCAAGAAACTGGTCATCCAGGTTGCGAATCAGCGCACCAATCACTGGTTTGGGTTCGGCCAAGGCGCCGCCTGCGACCAGCGAAAGCCCCAGCAAAGCAACTGCGAGTAAGCCCTTTTTCATTTTCTACCTCCTTGCGTGGATTGAACATTGTGATTTTGGAATTTCATGCGCCAGGTGAACCCTCGGCAAAGTGAGCGACACCCTCTTGCAACGTCGCTTACGAAAGTGAAGCCAGCCACATAATAATTAAAAGCAAGCGCTTGCGCAATCGTTTGCGCACTATAATTATCGCTGTAAACTGAAATTCCGATGAAC
>CAYMYD010000449.1:0-1608 GCA_964394535.1 uncultured Propionivibrio sp.
CCCTTCTCCCTTCCCCAAACCAGGCTGTTCATTTGGCGGCCCTCTTCACTTTGCCTTTCTTGATGCCTTCCGCGCCGAGAATGCGCGCGCGCAGGCGGGCGACGGCCTGACTGTGCAACTGGCATACCCGCGATTCGGTGACCCCCATGACTTCGCCAATTTCACGCAGGTTGAGATCCTGTTCATAGTACAGCGCCATCATCAGTTTTTCTCGCTCCGGCAGCGCCTCGATCCCCTGCACGAGCATCCGGCGCAGACTTTCTTCCTCCAGGAGACGCGACGGCTCGCTGGCTTCGTCGGCGAGATGGCGCTCCAGGTAGTCCTCGTCACTGTCTTCAACCAGATCCTCGAAGGAGATCAGCTGATGCCCGCGAGCATCCTGCAGCATCTTCTGATAGTCGGCAAGCGGCATGTCCATCGCCGCCGCCAGTTCGATTTCGCTCGGCGCCCGGCCATGCTGTTGTTCGAGGCGCGCGATGGCTTCCTCGATACGGCGGAAATCGCGGCGCAGGCTGCGCGGCAACCAGTCGTTCTCGCGCATGCCGTCGAGCATGGCACCACGGATGCGCTGCGCGGCGTAGGTCTCGAACTGTGCGCCGAGGCCGGATTCAAAGCGGCCGATGGCGTCCAGCAAGCCCATCATGCCGTTCTGCACCAGATCGTCGACCTCGACACTGGCCGGCAACCGGGCCATCAGGTGATAGGCGATACGCTTGACCAGTGGCGCGAAGCGCTGGACCAGCTGATCTTTGTCAATCTGACCAGCAGCGTTGTACATGTCAGGAAAAATCAGGCGTAAATGGGAACAGGATCAATATGCTGGCTCAAGTGTAGCAGGTGTTGCACGAAGTGTTCGAGTCCACCGGCATTTTGCTCCGGCAGAGGCCAGTCAAGCAGCGAGCGGGCAATGCCCTGACAGGCACGCGCCGCCGGTGCTTCAGGGAACAACTCGGCAACCGGCTGGCACAGGCGCAGGGCCTGACGCAATTGTTCGTCGAGCGGAACGAATCCGGCATAGGCCAGATGCGCCAGGCCGCGTCCCTGGCTGACCTGCGCCATGTTGCGGTGAATCGCCTCGGCTTCGGCGGCGCTGCGGCCCTTGTTGATCAGCAGGCGGAAACGCCTGCGTGCGTAACCCAGACTGACTTTTTTGATCAGCGCGTAGGCGTCGGTGATCGAGTGGCTGTTCGCGGCGATGACGATCACCGCTTCGTGTGCAGCCAGCCCGAAGGGGGAAAAGCCAAGCGGATGATCGAGCGAGGCGTCGACCAGAATGACGTCCGCCGGTTGCGTCATGCCGGTCAGGCTGTCGATCAGCGCCGTTTGCTGGCGCTGGTTCAGTTGTCCAAGCTGCTTGACCGCCCGGGCAACCGGCAGGACACGCACCCCGCTGCCCATCCGGGCAAAAACCTCGTCGAGCGTTTTTTCACCATCAATGACTTGTTGCAGGTCGTGCCGGGCATTACCGCCCAGACAGGCGGCAACCCCACGCTGCGGGCTTTCGTCGACGACGACGACTTGCTGCCCCAGCTTCGCCAGCGCGGCCGCCAGGTTGGCAACCAGCACGCTTTTGCCGACGCCGCTGTTCGCCGAGGCGAAGGTCACGAT
>CAYMYD010000450.1:0-1598 GCA_964394535.1 uncultured Propionivibrio sp.
CGCAGCGATTGAAACGGAAATCGGGCAACTGGGCAAGTTGCTCGATGCCGTCCAGACCATCGCCGGAATGTGTGCGCCGGGTATCGCGCAGATTCTTCGGCGGCGCGGTTTCGCTTATGAGGCCGACCACCTTGACCGGCTGGTTCGGCTAGCCGACGAAATAACAAAAAACCAGGAAAAATGATGCAGATTGCGCTTGGCTTCCTGATTGAACAGCGCGTTACTACGGGTGTCGCAACAATCAACCCGAAGGAGAAATCATGAACAACTCATCCCCAATCAACGACCAGGCTGACGCTATCCGCTGGCTGCTTGAGAACCGCCGCCCGGAAGTGACGCTTGAAAACGCCATCCACCTCCTGCGTCTGGCACTACACGGCGACCGGGCCGCACTACACACCCTTGACACCCTAGCGCAAGAAATTACCGGCTGATTCACAATGGCCCGCCGCTTGCGAAAGCAGGCGGCGGTTTTTTGTTGCGATCAAAAAAGAGGCGAAAGAAAGTGTGATTGAGCTTGGCTTTGATTGCGAACAGCGCGTTCATACGGGTGTCGCAACGATCAACCCGAAGGAGAAAACGATGACCACCACCAAGCAAAGCATCCCCTCCCGCCAAGCCAACTACGACCAGTTCATCGCCGAACTGACCCGGATCACCCGCCAGTACGGCGTGGCGATCCAGTCAGTCGGCGGCGTCTTTCTGGCCGACGCTCCCGCCGGGTTTGGGCGCGTCACTTACATCGCCGACATCACCAGCGGCGACCTCTACCCGGAATTCCCCGACACCTGACAGGGCATCAAAGGCCACGCCGTCTGACAGGCGGGTGGCCTGTTTGCCCGACCACTCCTGCCAGCGGCGCACGATCACATCCACATACTTCGGGTCAAGCTCCATGAGCCATGCCCGGCGTCCTGATTTCTCGGCGGCGATCAGCGTTGTGCCCGAACCGCCGAAGGGGTCGAGTACCGAATCCCCCGGACGGCTGGAATTTCGAATCGCCCGCTCGACCAGTTCGACCGGCTTCATCGTCGGGTGCAGGTCATTCTTGACCGGCTTCTTGATCTGCCAGACATCGCCCTGGTCGCGGTCGCCGCACCAGTGCCGGGATTTTCCTTCCGGCCAGCCGTAAAGAATCGGCTCGTACTGGCGCTGGTAATCGGCGCGCCCGAGTGTAAAGGTGTTCTTCGCCCAGATGATGAAGGTCGACCACTTGCCCCCGGCCGCCCGGAATGCGGATTGCAGGGTGTCGAGTTCGCTGGAGGACATGGCGACGTAGACACCGCCACGACAGTGGGCCAGCGTCGGCGTCAGCGCCGCCAGCAGAAAATCGTAAAACCCTTCGCCCAGGTTGTCGTTGAGAATGGCGCGTTCCTTGCCGCGCATCTTGTCCTTGGCGCTGTTGGCGTAATTCACGTTGTAGGGCGGGTCGGTGAACACCATATCGGCCAGTTCGTTGCCGAGCAGCGTAGTGTAGGCTTGCGTCTCGGTTGCATCGCCGCACAGGACGCGATGCTCGCCACAAACCCACACCTCGCCGGGACGGGAGATAGATCGGAAGAGCGTCGTGTAGGGAAAGAGTGTCTTCGCCTGTGTAG
>CAYMYD010000451.1:0-1581 GCA_964394535.1 uncultured Propionivibrio sp.
TTGGGGCCTGACGGGGGCGCGGAAGCCAATTTCTTGCCGATGTGTTTTTCCAGCTCGGGGGAGCGAGCCAGAATCTCGCCCGTATTGCGAAGGATGAGCACCAGGCCCCGCTCGCCAAGATTGATCTTCTGATAGAAACGGACGAAGTAGCCCGGATCGACCGAAACCACGATCACGCCAACAAATTTGCCATGATCAAAAATCGGGCGGGACAACTGGATCGACCACTTGCCAGAAGCTCTTCCCATGACCGGCCGACTGACGAATAGCCGGTCCAGATGCTGCGCATCCAGGTGCACCCGGATATGTTCGCGGTCGGAAAGGTTGACCGGCGGCCCGCCTGCCGTAGAGAAAATGAGCGTGCCATCCGGGCTGACGATGCCGATCTGGACGACGGAATCATCGAGCAGTTCCTGATAGCGCTTGATGGCGTCAGGAAAGGCTTTCGGGTTGGCCAGCCAGGCCTCGCGCAACTGGAGCAGCACGAATTCACCGCGAGAGAAAGTCAGCTCGGTATGTTCGGCAAAGGCCAGGCTGAGCGTCGAGGTCTGTTCCCGAAGCTGCGCTTCCGCGACAGATTCCGAATTGACGTAATCCCAGCCGACAGCACTCCACAGCGCGCCAAGCACACAGGCGAGCAGCAGGAATAGTTGGCGGGGCAGGGACATGGGTCGGGTGTTTGATTTACGAAGATGGCGGGGAGGGAAAATGGATTCTAGTAGAGTTGCCGCCCGGACTTCAAGCAAATAGCTGCCTGCCAGGCATAATCGTCGTGAAACTGACTCTTATTTGCTCTGCTGATGCCTGTCCATGGCGCGACGGCGTAGATCTTCGGTGATCTTTTCCATCTCGGCAGTTGGCGATTTCCTGCGCTGTTGCGCGCGCTGCTTCCTTCCGGCGTCGCAAATCACGCTGAATACCAGATAGTGCGCGAGGGCGTTGACGACGATGAGCATGCATTCGAGTTGCAGTAGCGGCCACATGATGGTTCGCCGGAAATTGGTTCCGAGCACGAAATAGAAGCCTTCGAAAAATCCGGCCTGCGAACGCATCAGGGTGAGAAAGGACTCATATGGCGGAAAAGCCAGAACAAGCAGCAGATTGATGACCGTCAGGCAGACGATGCCACGCCCGAAGCGCAGTTCCGGCGCGCTGCCCTGTTGTGGCGACGTGGTGAGCAGCAGCCAGGCGAGCAGGGCATTGGCACCGACATACATGAGCTGCATGCTCAGCAGTTCCTTGTAGATCGGCAACCGGCCGAACTGCATGAAAACCGGATAGAAGCCCTCGAATCCGGATAGCTGGATCCGCGCCAGCGGCTGGCTGGCGAACGGGGGGAACAGCAGCATCAGCAGGATGTTCAGGGCGGCAGAAACGATGACCAGCCGTTGGTACTTGTTCATCAACGCCTCTCCGCGAAGTGAATGGTGGGCAAGTATAGCCATGTCGTGCGGGCTGCGGCAATATCACGCGCGGCGAGCCGGATCGGAGGCACAGGAAAGGCAAGCGTTTATAATGCCGCCTGTCCGAAAATTCCCTCTTCATTTTTTCAAGGAACTGAAATGCGTCGCACCCGGTTAT
>CAYMYD010000452.1:0-1565 GCA_964394535.1 uncultured Propionivibrio sp.
TGTTCACGCACCGGGCGCGGGTCAAGGCACGGCAGTGGTTCTCGACGCAGGCGCTGGAAGCGAATCTGACCGAAGGCCGGGCGCTCCTGGTCCGCGAGCTGCAGCGCATGGGCGAGACCGGCTTCAAGCTCGAAGAGCTGGCCAGCCGACTGGGCTTTTCCCGCGTTGACGATCTGCTGATCGCTGTGGCTCGTTCGGAAGTCACGTCGCGCCAGTTACATTCGGCGGTGCGTGGCGAACAGGCGGGCGAGGAGCGGGAAGTGCCTGACGAGGCGACGATCCGCAAGCAGAAATCGGACAGTGCTTCGGAAAAGGGCATCCTGATCGTCGGTGTCGGCAAATTGATGACGCAACTGGCCGGCTGCTGCAAACCGGCACCGCCCGACCCCATCGTCGGCTTTGTGACGCGCGGCAAGGGGGTTTCCATCCATCGCGCCGATTGCAGCAACTTCTCCAACATGGAGGCGATGAACCCGGAACGGGTGATCGAAACGGAATGGGGAACCCAGACCGGCGGCCTCTTTGCCGTCGATATTGCCGTCGATGCCCATGACCGGCAGGGGCTGCTGCGCGACGTGTCGGATATCCTGACGCGTGAAAAAATCAACGTCATCGCCGTCAACACGCAATCCCGTCAGGGCATGGCGCACATGCGTTTCACCGCCGAAATCGGCAACGTCGCTCAGTTGAAGCGCACGCTGACGCTGCTGAAGGAAATCAAGGGCGTGCTCAGCGCCCGACGGGCGTGACTGGCGGCGTCAGCTTTCCACCTCGGCGGCAAACAGCGCCGCACCGACGAGGCCGGCCTGGTTGAGCAGGCTGGCGGCGACAACCGGCGCACGGGTGGTGAGCATCGGCTGGAATTTCGCCAGTTGCCGACTGACCCCACCGCCGAGAATGATCCGGTCCGGCCAGAGCAGTTGCTCCATGGTCAGCAGGTATTGATTGAAGCGCTCGCCCCATTCCTTCCACTTGAGCTTTTGCACCACGCGCACCGATTCCGAGGCGTAGCGTTCGGCTTCGACCCCGTTGTCGAGGAGAATGTGGCCGAGTTCGCTGTTCGGCAACAACTGCCCATTGGTGAATAGTGCCGTTCCCAGGCCGGTGCCGATGGTGATCATCAACACCACGCCACTGGCGTTTCTACCAGCGCCGAAGCGCATTTCGGCCAGGCCGGCTGCATCGGCATCATTGACCACATGGGTTGGTCGGCCGGAGAGTTGGGTGAAATAGGCCGCAATCGGCAGACCGATGAAGGCTTTGTCGATGTTTGCCGCCGTGCGTGCGATACCGTGCTGGATGGCTGCCGGAAAACCGACACCGATCGGGCCCTGGTGGCCGAAATGTTCAGCCATGCCTTTCAGTGTCTCGCCAATGGCCTGCGGCGTGGCCGGTTTGGGGGTGACGATGCGTACATGCTCGCTCAGCAACGCCCCCGTTGACGTTTCAACCAGCGCTGCCTTGATGGTCGTGCCACCCACATCGATACCGAGAATCTGCACAACGGACTCCTGCCTGTGATTACGGAAGGGCAGATGCTATCTCATGGGGCGGGAAGGGGGAAG
>CAYMYD010000453.1:0-1558 GCA_964394535.1 uncultured Propionivibrio sp.
CGGCTTGCACGTTGTCGGTGGTGAACGTGGCGTCGGCTCCGGCAGCGCGAACATCGACGGCGACGACCCGTACCCCCTGTGCCTGGGCGCGGCGAACTGCCGGTTCAAGCGCCTGCGGATCGGCGGCGATAAGGACAATCAGATCAACCTTCCTGCGCACGAAGTCATCCATCTGCTCGCTTTGCCGGTTGACATCGTAGGCGCTGGAGGCGACATGGACGCGCACGTCCGGGCCGATGATGCGTCGTGCAGCATTTTCCACACCACGCGCGATGCGCACGAAAAACGGATTGCCCAGATCGGTCACCGTGACGCCGATCCGTTCGGGCTCAGCAGCGTGGGCCATAGCGGGAATTGCCAGCAACAACACCGTAAGGAGGGCTGAAAAGTACCGGCTCATTTATTCCTCCCAGCGAAAAATGAGGTCAGCTCCTGAACGGGAAGCCTCGATCAGGCGGGCGTTGGGTTCATCGGTATTCGTTACCCAGTCCTGTGCGGCTTCCGGGCTGCGACCGTAACGCACATGCCGCGCGATCAGGCGCTCACGGCGCAGGTCGGCGGGGACGTCGACATACCAGACTTCATCCATCAAGCCGCGCAGGCGCGCCCAGTACCCCCGCGCCAGCAGCAGATAATTTCCCTCGACGATGAGCAGGGGTGTTTCCGGAAAAACGGGGAGGGCGTTGGCGATGGGTTCTTCAATCTCCCGGCGAAATTCCGGTGCATAGATGATTTCATCGGCAGGCTGTGCTTTCAGCCGTTGCAGCAACGCCAGAAAGCCCGCGCTGTCGAAGGTGTCCTCGGCACCTTTTCTGTCGGCACGGCCAAGGCGCACCAGCTCGCATTGGGCGAGATGGAAGCCGTCCATCGGAATGATGCGCGTCCGCTCGCCGAGCAGGCTTTGCAGTGCATCGGCCAGCGTCGATTTTCCGCAGCCGGGCGGGCCGACGATGCCGAGAATTTTCCTGCGGCCATCGTGCAGCAGTCGCTCCAGCCGGGCTTGATAAGAGGGATTGATTTTCATGGTGAGTGCCTTGGAAACCGCTGTTTTAATTCGTGGAGGGCGATATCGAACTGTGCCATCGAAAAAGGTTTGGCCAGCAGGAATTCGCTTTCGGGCAGGGCGAAGCGGGTGGCCAGCAGTTCACGCGGCAGGCCGGACATCAGAAGGCGCGGTAGATCCGGGTAGCGGGCGGCGACCCCCTGCATCAGACTGACGCCGTTCATGCCACTGCCCAGGTCGACGTCGGAAAGAAGCAGCGAATAATCGGCGTTTGCCAGAAGCTCCAAAGCCTCCTCGGCACTCATTGCCACGCTCACCCGATGGCCAGCGGCGCTGAACAAATCGCCAAGCGCACTGCGCACGTCCTGATTATCCTCGACCAGCAACAGGGTTTGCGCAGCGATTGGCGGCAGCGTGTCGCACGCCCTTGCCACCGCTGGCAGCGGCGCAACCTGCGGCAGCAGCAGAGTGAAGGAGCTGCCCTGGCCGGGCGAGCTGGACAGATGGATGTCGCCGCCGGATTGCCGGATGAAACCATAGACGCTGGAAAGCCCC
>CAYMYD010000454.1:0-1552 GCA_964394535.1 uncultured Propionivibrio sp.
TTGGAGCGCTGTGCTATGGCGAACTGATCGAATCGATGCCGCATAACGGCGGTGAAGCGATGATCCTGCGCACGCTGGCGCTGCCCGGACTGGGCGAAGTCGCCGGAATCACCTCGTTCATTGTCGGCTTCGCGGCGTGCAACGCCGTTTCGGCGCTGGCGATGTCCGACTATCTGTCGGAAGCCTTGCAGAGCGATTCGCTCAACCCCAAACTCGTCGCCTGCCTGGCCTTGTTTGTCGTCACGGCACTGCATGGCGTCCTGGGCCCGCTGGGCTTGCGGATACAGACACTGCTGGCGATCGGCAAATTCACTATCCTCTTCCTGCTGGTTTTCTACGGGCTTTTCCTGGCGGTGAAGCACTTGTCCATCCCCCTGTTTTCTGCGGACAGCGCCGCACTGCCGCCCGTGTCTGCCTCCGCCTGGGGATTGGCGACGATGTTTTGCATGTTCGCCTTCAGCGGCTGGAACGCGGTCATTTATGTTGCCGGCGAAGTGAATGAGCCTGGAAAAACCGTCCGGCGTGCCATGCTGCTCGGCGCAGGCATCGTCCTCGTTCTCTATGTCGGACTGAATTTGGTGCTGGCCCTGCAGGTTCCGGCGACCGATATGGATGGCGTACGTCCGGTCATTGCGCTGCTGGTCAAGCGCATGTTCGGTGCGGAAGTTTCCTCCGTTTTTTCGGCGCTGGTGGCCTTTGCCCTGCTGTCCTCCCTGAGTGTTTCGGCTTTTCTTGGTCCGCGTGTCCTGGCCACCATGCTGGGTTGGTCGACGCGCCTGAAGCGCTGGAGTGCGACGCATCATGAAATCAATCCGGCGCTGATCTGGGCGCAGATGGCGATTTCGGTGTTCATGGTGCTGACCGGCTCCTTTGTGCAGGTCCTGACTTTCATGGGTTTCCTGCTGGGCCTGTTCCCGGTTTTGTGCGCGTGCGGCGTCTATACGGCGCGCTGTTCTCGCCCGACGCGTCTGTCAAAACTGGTGCGCTATGCCTGTGCGCCGGTTTTCATTGCCATCTCCAGTGGCGTTCTGGTGCTGGGGGCGTGGCATAGCCCCTTCGAGGCGGCTTACGCCATGAGCTTCCTGATCCTGTTCCTGCTCCTGAGAAGCGCCCGATATTTTCTGGAGAATTTCCTGAAGTCGAATGCCGGAAAAATCAGTTGAGCGCTCGTCAATTTCAAAGCGGAGTTGTTTTCAGATGAATGCAGGAATCAAAAAAGTCGCCCTGTTCGTTGTCATCGGCCTGTCTTTTGCCTTTCCGGCGCGGGCGGCCACGCTGGAACCCGAGCAGCTCGCCCAGCTTCTGGCCGGACTGCCGAGCACCAGTGAACTGGCCTTTTCTGCGGCCTACAACAAAAAAGTTGATGCGGCCTGGAAGCGTTATGAATCGGAAGTCGGTTCGCCGCTGGCCAAGTGGAGTGCGCAGGAAATCGGCAGGCTCAAGGACACCCAGGTGTTCTATCCTTTTGCCGGACCTGATTTTCTGACCATCAACCGCGTTTATCCCGATGCCACGCACTACGTCCTGGTGGCCCTGCAAAAGGCCGGAAAAC
>CAYMYD010000455.1:0-1544 GCA_964394535.1 uncultured Propionivibrio sp.
TTCACCACCCGCGCCTTGATCCCCTTGGCTGCCAGCTTTTCAGCGGCTTCGAGTGCCTTGATCAGCATGTAGCCGGTGGCCACGATGGTCAGATCGCCACCTTCAACAAGTGTCACGCCCTTGCCGATTTCGAATGGGTAGCTGGCCTTGTCGAGCACCACCGGCACCTCAGCGCGGCTCAGGCGCAGATAAACCGGCCCAACATGATTGGCCGCTGCACGGGTCGCCAATTCGGCTTCCACCGGGTCGGAAACGGAAATGACCGTCATGTTCGGCAAGGCACGCATGAAGGCCAGATCGGCAATCGCGTGATGACTGGCACCGTCGTAGGAATCGGAGAGACCAGCGTAGGTTCCCGCCAGCTTGACGTTGAGATTGGTGTAGGCGATCAGGCTGCGTACCGGATCGCCGGCGCGCAGCACCATGAAAGCAGCAAAGGTGTTGGCAAAGGGAATCTTGCCGGTTGTAGCCATGCCGGCGGCCATCGCCACCATGTTGGCTTCGGCGATGCCAACGTTGAAATAACGTTCGGGGAATTCCTGACCAAAGAGGATGCTCTTGCTCGAACTGCCGACATCCGCCTCCAAGGCCACGATCGCCGGGTTTTCACGCCCCAGTTGGCGCAGTGTTTCTCCGTAAACATCACGGATCGCCCTTTTCGTCGCCATCATGCCTCCCCCCCCAGTTCCCTTATTGCATTCACATATTCATCCTTGCTGATCGGCTTGCCGTGCCAGGCGCTCTTGCCTTCCATGAAGGAGATCCCCTTGCCCTTGACCGTTTTGGCCAGGATGACCGAGGGTTTGCCTTTGACGCTTTGAGCCTGATCGATGGCCGCGCTGATTTCATCGACCCGGTGCCCATCTGCACTGATCACGTTCCAGCCGAAGGCCCGCCATTTGGCGGCCAGATCGCCCATCGGCATGATCTCTTCGACCGTACCGTCCAGTTGCACCCCATTGTGATCAACGATGACCAGCAGGTTATCGGCGTCAAACCGGGCGGCGGACATCGCCGCCTCCCAGACGATGCCTTCCTGCAGTTCGCCGTCGCCCATCAGCACATAGACGCGGTAATCCTGATGATCCAGCTTGCCCGCCAGGGCCATGCCCAGACCGGCAGAAAGCCCCAGCCCGAGCGGGCCGGTCGACAATTCAACACCGCAGGTTTTTCGTGCGCAGGGATGGCCTTGCAGATGGCTGTTCAACTGACGCAGGGTGGGCAAATCCTCTGCCGGAAAGAAACCGCGCCGCGCCAGAATCTGGTAAAGCATCGGGGCGGCATGGCCTTTACCGAGAATGAAGCGATCCCGTTGCGGATCTTTGGGACACGCCGGATCAAGGCGCAGCTTCTCGAAATACAGCGTCGTCATGATTTCAGCCGACGACAGCGAACCGCCCGGATGCCCGGTCTGAATGCCGTGCAGAAGCTTGATCAGGTTCTGCCTGAACGTCCTGCAGAGTCTCTCAAGACTCTCCTTTTTCTCATTTTGCAAACTCATCTAACTCTCCTCGTTTGAAATATCCGGCCAGGCCGGTACGGCG
>CAYMYD010000456.1:0-1543 GCA_964394535.1 uncultured Propionivibrio sp.
AAACCGATTGCGGCGTGGTGGTATAGGCCTTCGTCGCACCGGTGTTGTTGGTCGCTGCCGAAATGTCCGCCTTGACGTTGAAATAGACAAACTCCTCGGAGACCTTGAGCGTTGCCGTCTGGTTGTTCAGCACCGTCAGCTTGGGGCTGGACAGGACTTTCAGATTGCCGAAGGACTGGAGCAGATTGACCGTCGTCAGCAGATTGAGCGGGTCTTTTTTCAGCCAGGAAAACACGAAGGGCGTCACGGAATTGGTTACATTACTGCCCAGTGTCGGTTGCGAGACCGTAAAGCCGGGAGTACCGCTTGTCGGGCCGACGTCCTTCCCCGGCGTTTTCCCATCGCGCAGACGACTCCATTCGATCCCCTGCTGGTAACCATCGGATAGCTCAACCTCGACGATGGTGGCCTCGATCAGCACCTGCCGTCGGGCGTTGCTCAGCACACGATCCAGGAACTCCTGCACTTTCTCATGCTGGCGGGAAGTGGCGCGCACCATGATGATGCCGGACTCCGGGCTGGAAATCACCGATGCCGCCTCGCGGAAGGTCATGCGCTTCACGACTGCCGTGCCGCTGTTCTGCAGCGCGGCCGGATTCGGACTGCCTGCCAGGTTCTGCGCGGCCTGGGTACTGCGCACAGCGGTATTGAGAGGGGGGGGAGCGCCGGTTCCGGTCGTGCTTTGCGCGGTATTCTGCTCGACAACGGTTTCCGTGCTGCCTTCGGGGAAAACCTTGTCGGTTTCGTGCAGCAGATCCTTGAGATTCTTTTCCAGCGATTCCCAGAAGCGATTCTTCGATTTGTTTTCGATCTGGATACGCGAGGTGTTGCCACTACCGACCGCATTTCCGCCAGAAGTGACGGCACTGGTCGAAATTTGCGTGTTCGTCGAAACGGTACCGACCACATCACGAGACAGATTGACGTAATCGATCTTGTAATTCTTCAGATAAGGCGTATCGGGCATCACCGCCAAATTGGGGCCGTCAAGCTCGTAGCGCATGTCGACCTGCTTGGCGATGCGGGCCAGCAGTTGCGGCAGGGTCTGGTCAATGGCGTTCAGCGTCACGTTACCGGAAATGCCCGGATGCACATCAACGTTGAGCCTGGCGTCGCGGGCCAGGGCAAAGAGCAGATCCTGCACGCGGACATTGTTGACCACGACACTATAGGTTTCGGCCTTGGGCCTGGCCTTGGGGCGCGGCAGGGTCACGCTCTGCTGCACGGGAGCCGGAATGGTGCCACGCGTTTCCGGCACACTTTCCGCGCGCAGATGGGTTGGCGAGGGCGTATTGCCGAGTCTGGCAGGAGCGCAGGCCACCATAGCCAAGGCAAGCAGGCTGCAAGTAGCGATTTTCAACAGGCTCGTTTTCGCTGGACGATGAAGTGGTTTTTTCATAAACCCTCAGGAATCACTGCACAAGTGACTGATTTTTATTGGCGTATTGTTGACCGGAAAAAGCCGGACTGGCAATAGGCAGTGACAGACACTCACTTCAGTTTGCCAACCGAACGCACATAAGCCCCTTTGACCAGATTTTCT
>CAYMYD010000457.1:0-1542 GCA_964394535.1 uncultured Propionivibrio sp.
TTCTTCCCCGACAACCGCAGCCTGATGACCTTCTACATTTCGACGATGACCATCGTTTTCGCGCTGCTGGTCTCCAAGCTGCTGACGCATACGGTGCTTTCCGGGCACGAAACCTCGCCCTTTGTCATGGAGTTGCCGCACTATCACCTGCCCACCTTTGAGGGCGTCATGCGCCGCGCCATCGAGCGCACCTGGCAGTACATCAAGAAAGTCGGCACCGTGGTCGTCGCCGTGGCGGTCGTCGTGTTTACGCTCCTGCAATTCCCTGGCCTGCCGGATGAGCAGATGGCCGAATTCGAACAGCGCGGCCAGACGGCGCTGGAAAAATTCAACAAGACGCTCAAGGGAAACACCTACCAAGAAGCACTGAACGCCAGCCCGGAAACCCTGCTCTCGCTGCTCAACTACGAGTCCGACTACACCCGCGCCCGACTGACCGCCAAGGGAGCCGATGGCTCGCGCGCCGTCGCCGAAAGCTTCAAGGCACGCAACGCCAGCTTCTACAACTTCGTGCGCCCGACCGACGAAGACAAGGATGCGAAAAAGGTCAGCCGCGCCCTGCGTGAACTGGTCAACACCCGCAAAACCATCCGTCGTGAAATGAAGGAAGCCAACATTGAGCAATCCTTCCTCGGCAGCATTGGCCGCAGCCTGGAGCCGGTCACCCAGTTCGCCGGGTTCAACTGGAAAATCAACATCGCCCTGCTCTCCTCCTTCGCCGCCCGCGAAAGCAGCGTCGCCACGCTGGGCGTGCTGTTCCAGCAGGACGACGACCAGAACGCCTCGCTCGAATCACGCATGGAGGGTGAAAACCAGGCCAAGGGCGGCACGGCCATGCTGGCGGTGTCGATGATCCTGTTCTTCGCCCTCTATCCGCCCTGCCTGGCAACGACGGTGATGGTGCGGGTACAGACCGGCTCGTACAAATGGATGATCTTTTCCATTGTCTTCCCGACCATACTCGGGCTGGTGGTTTCCAGCGCCGTATTCACGCTGGGCAACGCTTTCCAGGTCAGCGCCATCGGTGCCATGTCGACGGTTTATATCGGCGCGCTCCTGCTCCTGCTGATTGTCGGACTGGGTGAAGAGTTGCGGATACGCCGACAACTCCATACCCAGCCGGTCTGACCGCACAGGACTTCACGATGAACACAATCATCGACTTCCTTGTCCTGGCTGCGGTTGTACTGGTCGCCCTGTATTACCTGTACATCAGGTTATGGAAAAACGCGGGGAAATGTCAGAAGGGCAGTTGCGGCAGTTGCAGCACTGCCTGCAACCCGCCACCGCCTCAGACGCACGCCATCATCTCGCCGCCAGGGCAGCACACCAGAAACGACGAAAAGACCTGACGCCCCAATAGCCCAACAGAGGATTTTTTCCTTCCTCTGTGGGCTGTATCCCTGCGAGGAATGTTTCGACTTGTAGGGTGGATAAGGGCCGCAGGCCCGCCATCCACCGTGCCGGAGGCTGGTGGATGGCGCTGACGCTTATCCACCCTTGTATGATGTTTTCACCGTTGTTGCAGTTAGTAATGACGGT
>CAYMYD010000458.1:0-1539 GCA_964394535.1 uncultured Propionivibrio sp.
TTGTCAGAACTGGCTTGGAGCGGTTTCATCTTGAAAACTACCGGACAGTAGTGAAAAAACACCCATAAAAAACGCCCGCTCGTCCTGATCAGGAAAAGCGGGCGGAACAGGGAGGAGAAGAGCTTATGCGCGTTCCCAGATGGTGGTGATGCCCTGGCCGCCACCGATGCACATGGTCGCCAGACCGTAGCGAGCCTTGACGCGCTGCATTTCGTGCAGCAGTTTGGTGACGATCACCGCGCCTGTCGCGCCAACCGGGTGGCCCAAAGCAATTGCGCCGCCATTCGGATTGGTCTTCACCGGGTCAAGCCCCAGTTCCCCGGCAACGGCCAGCGCCTGCGCGGCAAAGGCCTCGTTGGCTTCGATCACGTCGATCTGGTCGAGTTTCAGTCCGGCACGTTGCAAAGCGAGGCGCGTGGCTGGAATCGGCCCATCGCCCATGACGCTGGCGTCCACCCCGGCAACCGCATGGGCAACCAGTCGCGCCATCACCGGATGTTTGCCGCGTGCGGCAGTAGCCGCATCGGCCAGGACGACGAAGGCCGCGCCGTCGTTGATTCCGGAGGCATTGCCCGCCGTTACCGTACCATCCGGCTTGAACGCCGGTTTCATCTTGGCCAGAGCCTCGAGCGAAGTGGCGCGGGGATGTTCGTCGGTATCGAAGATGACTTCGCCCTTGCGCGTCTTCAGCGTCACCGGGACGATCTGCGATTTGAAACGCCCTTCGGCGATGGCCTTGGCCGCACGGGTTTGTGATTCGAGGGCAAAGGCGTCCTGGGCTTCCCGGCTGATGCCCCACTTGCTTGCCTGGTTTTCGGCGGTCATGCCCATGTGTCCGGCACCAAAGGGGTCGGTCAGTGCGGCAACCATCATGTCGATCATCTTGCTGTCGCCCATGCGGGCACCGCTGCGCATGGCCGGAGACAGGTAGCCGCCGGCCGACATCACTTCGACACCACCACCAAGGCCGATTTCCACGTCACCCAGCTGAATGTTTTGGGCGACATTGATGATTGCCTGCATCGCCGAACCGCATAGCCGGTTGCACGACATGACCACCGACTCCATCGGCATGCCGGCCCTGACCGTCGCCAGACGGCAGACATAGGGGAAGGCGACGGAGCAGGGGATAACGTTGCCGACCACCGCATAACTCGATTGTTTGGGATCGACGCCCGCACGTACAAAAGCTTCGCGGGCAACCAGGGCGCCCAGATCCTCGGGCATCATCGTTGCCAGCGAACCACCAAAACCACCGATCGCCGAACGCACGGCGCTGAGTGCAAGAACTTCTTTTGTCATGATATTTCCTTTATTACTGTTTCATCGTCCGGCATTGCGGACAGACGACGAACTCGGCCTCGGTCTTGCGGTGGATTTCTTCGAGCGTGACGCCGGGGGCGATTTCGGTCAGGACCAGTTGGCCGTCGATAAAGCGGAAGAAAGCCAGTTCCGTGGCAATGGCGCTTACCTTCTTTGCTGCTGTCAGCGGCAACTGACAGCGCTTGAGGATCTTCGCGCCCCCGTCCTTGGTGGCGT
>CAYMYD010000459.1:0-1532 GCA_964394535.1 uncultured Propionivibrio sp.
ATTTCGCTGTTCGACACCAACGCCATCACGGCGGAAAACCTCGCCGCACGGTTAAAGGCGCACTATCCGGCGCTGGAGGTTCGTACCGGCAGCCAGGATCCTGCCAGCCATGACCTGGTGGTCAACGCCACACCGCTTGGCATGAATGCCGATGACCCCCTGCCCTGCGACGTTGCCCGCATCGCGCCATCCACCTTCATCGGCGAAGTGGTCATGAAGGTCGAGATCACCCCCTTCCTGAAGGCCGCACAGGAACGCGGTTGCCGCTATCAGATCGGTACCGACATGCTCTTCGAAATGATCCCGGCCTACCTGGAATTCTTCGGCTTCGGCACCTCGACGCCGGACGAACTGCGCGCGGTCTCGCAGATTGCCTATTAGACTGAAAAACGCTGTTATCCACCCGCAAAGGCACAAAGGGCGCAGGCTTTTGCGCCCTCTGCGTTGAACCCGGATTGTCCATTAGGCGGCGGACTACTGGCGCTTTCCTTCCCCGCCCGGCCCGGGCAACAAAACCGTCCGGCATATGCTGCGTAACCAGATATTTCCGGCGTCATGATGCGCCCGCGCGTGCCAGTGCTGCTTGACGACAAAAGAAGGAATGGGAAACGGACAGGGATAGACCCGCAACCCACCGATTTCAGCCAGTTGCTCCCCCATCTGGCGAGGCAGGGTCGCCAGCAGATCGGTTCGGCCGACGATGACCGACAAGCCCAGATAGCCCGGCAGCTCCAGCACGATGCGCCGACTGATGCGATGCTCGGCAAGTGCCGAATTCAGCAGATGCTGACCGACGCCAGGAATGATGTCGACGTGAGCTTCCCGTTGGTAAGTCTCCAGCGACAAATGGTCGGCGATCCGTGGATGCCAAGGCGCGGCCAGGCACACCCACTCCTGATTGAAGAAGCTTTGCTGATAAAAGCCCTTGCCGAGTTTGGTCAGCAGGCCAATGGCCAGATCGGCCTGGCCCTCTTCCATCAGTCGTGCCGTACGTTCGTCGATCCGTGCTGTTTTCAAACGCACACGCGGCGCCACCTTGCGCACGTGCGCCAGAATCTCCGGCAGCAGGGTGATGTTGGCCGCATCGGACATGCAGATGCAAAAACGCCGCTCGGCCGTCGCCGGATCGAACTTCGAATCCCAGAGCGAAATCCGCTGCAAAGACTCCAGTGCCGAACGGGCATCGCCGATCAGTGCATCAGCGACCGGCGTCGGCTGCATGCCGGAAGGCGTACGCACAAAAAGCGGATCATTGAGTTGTCGCCTGAGCTTGCTCAACCAGATGCTGACCGTCGGCTGCGCCATATTCAACTGCTCGGCCGCTCGCGTCACACTGCGCAGGCCGTACAGCAGATCGAACAGCCGGAGCAGATTGACTTCCAGCAGCGGAATGTCGGCGTTATCTTTTTTCATCCTGATCTTTATGACGCATCCCATTACGCACCACCCCGCCAGGAGTGGGCTGCACGTTACGGCACTTTTTCCACCGGGAAACCCAGCGGCAGGATAACCCACATCTGCCCCTGCTGGCG
>CAYMYD010000460.1:0-1519 GCA_964394535.1 uncultured Propionivibrio sp.
GGGTGCAATTGAAAGTGTTGGTTATTTTTCATGCTGCGTTTTTGTGCCAATAATTTTCCCATTGCTGATTGGCGCGAAGGACGCGCAGGTTCAGCATGGCTTGCGCATTGTTCTTTTTCCACCAAGCGCCGGGGAGCTTGAGTCTTTTCTGGATCACATAGCGGTGCGCGCTTTCGACTTCGCCGGAGCCGATCGGCAGGTTTTCTGCCAAGGCTTCACGATAGTTGAACTGCCCCGGGCGATGGGCAAGATAGCGGTAGCACTGGCGGACAGGGGAGGCTTCGGAAGGCAGTTCGTCAGCTTCCAGGAAAGGCCTGAGGGCCGCCATGACCTCGGACGACTGGCCGGTCTTCATTCGTTCTTTCTGCAGCGTCATCCAGGCTTCCGGGTGCTCTTTGTCACACACCTTGGACGCTGCCGCCAAGTAGTCGCAGAGGTGGTAGAAATCCACCAGATAGTGGCCTTGTGCGCCAAATTGGCGCTCCACTTGTTCCGCGATCCAGGGCGCACCATCTCCCAAGGCATGAACCCGGCTTTTTACGTTCAGTCCGGTCGCCTCCGCCAATTGCTTCAACAAGGAACCGGCAGTCGTCACGTCCGCCAGCGTGACCGCAAAGACGGGGGCGATTTCGTCAGATCGCTTGACCAGGGACAACTTGGCTTCTTTCCAGGAAAGTTGACGGGTCTTGCGTAAATCAATACGGCCCGAATGGCCTGGATTGGCACCGGTAGCGGCGTCTACGCCCGCACCGACGACTGTTCCCGTATCAACGAGGGGGATCATGCTCCCATCGACTTCGGCAATGAGGGTCAGCGCCCGGGAGGTCGGTCGTGATGTCGGCATCGTGTCGGCAGGGGTCACGGCATGGGCATGACGCGTTGTGATCGTCGCCACGGTACTCGCGGATACCACAATGCCGTAATGCTCCCGCATCTTTTCGAGAACACGGGCAAAGGAGATATCAGCGCCAAAGTCGGTGATCGCACGTTGCAAACGTAGGGAACAGCCCCGGCAAGTAATACCAGCAACACTTTGGAACGGGCGGCAAAATCTGCCGCTCTCTTGCCGGATATACGTCCGCTCCTCGACACTTATTCTTCCGAAGCTACTGTGCCAGTAGAGTTTTTTTTACCCTGACGAATCACCTTGTGCGCCGCTTCCAAGGCGTCGGCTTCCTTCTCCGCTTGCCGTTCTCCCCAGCCTTGCAGCACTTGCTGCCCCATCTGGCGAAGCATCTCAATCGCTCGACTTTCCGCATCATCCGCCCGCCGTATCTCGCCCGATACGTTCTCAACCAAATCCAGTATTTGCTCCATCCGGGCCTTCAACTCAGGATGACGTTCCAGTCGATCACCGACAGATTCTCGCTGGCTTCTCTTCATGTCACAGACTTGTTTCATTTCCTCTGCCTCCCGGAAAATTATCAGGTGACAGAACTGACGCAAATTCCGTGCCAATGCCTTGCGGAAAAAATAGGACTGCTCAGGCAGGATTGAACCAACACTTTCAATTGCACCC
>CAYMYD010000461.1:0-1511 GCA_964394535.1 uncultured Propionivibrio sp.
CCGTCAAAGAGCAGTTGGCGGCCGGTCTTGAACGGACGGGCGACCATGTCGGCCACCTTGCCGGGCCAGGAATCGCTCCAGGCAGGCGAGAGTTCAGCCTCGCTGAGCAGGCTGGCCGAGAGCGCCCAGAGCAGGATCAAGGCCGCGACCGGGCGCCCCTTGCCCGCTGAAAAGAGTGCTTTCAGGCGTGAAAAAAGGTGGCGCAACGAAAACACAGCATTTTCCGAATCGTTTTGCCCGCTCACCATGCACGTCTCACAGCGTCAACTCCAGCCCGTCCCAGGCCGAGAGGACGTCCAGAGCGTGAGTGTCACGGGTAATTTCCTCGAAGCGGCGCGTATCTTCCAAGGTTTGTGCAATATACCGGTCGTTGTAGGACGGTTCGTGGTGGAACAGGATCAGGCGTTTTGCCCGTGCCGCCTGACATAACTCGACGCCGATGATGTTGCTCGAATGCCCCCAGTCGGCCTTGACGGTGATTGCTTCGGTCAACGAGTACATGGCGTCAAAAATGACCGCATCGGCGTCGGCAAAGAAACGCACGAAGCCTTCACGTTCTTCCGTATCTTCCAGGCGGTGTTCGGAATCGGTCGAATAAACGACGCTTTTCCCCTCACGCTCGAAACGCCAGCCGTAGGAATCACCGGCATGGCGCTGCTTTTTGGCGCAGACGCGCAGCCCGGCAATTTCCTGTGTGCTGTCCGGTGACATGACATCGAAGCGGATGTCCGCTGCCAGTTGCGAGAAATCCACCGGAAACGACGGCTCGCGCTGCTGTCGGCGGAAGGCGTTTTCGACGTTTTCGTGGCAGGAATGGATGATGATCCGGTTGCCGGGAAGATAGATTGGCGTAAAAAACGGGAATCCCATCAGGTGATCCCAGTGCAGGTGCGACATGAACACGTGATAGGTCTGCGGTTTCCCCGGTCCGAAGCGTTCGAGCATCGCCTGTCCGAGCGGGCGGGCGCCGCTGCCCATGTCGAGGATCACGTGTTCGTCACCGCCGCAGTCAATCTGCACACAACTGGAGTGGCCGCCAAAGGTTCCGGCGATGTCGAAATCGAGGCTGTCGATATAGGCATTGATCGCCGTCGGGCTGTCCAGTCTATGCCCTGACGCACCCTGCAAGGCGGCAAACAGTTTGGCGCGAAGTTGCTCAGCCGTCAGCGCCACCGGAATCGAACCGCGTGTTCCCCAGAAACGGATTTTCATGTCAGGTTTTTCGTTGCCGTTTCAAGATCGCCAAAAATGGGGAAAACCAGATCGAAGCGGGCAATGCGCAGGACGTCAGCGACAACCGGCGTCAGCGCCACGATGGCGATTCGCCCCCCCTGCGCCTTGACCTGGCGGGCAGCCAGCATCAATGCACGCAGGCCGATGCTGCTGATGTACTCGACCGCAGAAAAATCCAGCGCCAGCGGCACTTTGCCATTGCTGCAGGCGGCCAGATAAGGTGCCAGCGCCTCCTGAAAAGCCGGTGCTGCCGCATGGTCGATCCGTCCCTGTACCTT
>CAYMYD010000462.1:0-1509 GCA_964394535.1 uncultured Propionivibrio sp.
TGCCGTCAACCGTGCGTGTCTTGATCCGCCCGTCCTGCGGGCGACGTTTTTCCACCAGATCCATACGCCCGAGAATCTTGATCCGGCTGACCATCGCCGCCATCACACTCATAGGAATCTGGTAGACCTGATGCAGCACGCCGTCGATACGGAAGCGCACGATGCCGAGTTCCCGGCGCGGCTCGATATGAATATCGCTGGCGCGCTGCTCGAAAGCGTATTGCCACAGCCAGTCGACAATATTGACGATGTGCTGGTCGTTGGCGTCGAACTGTTTGTTGGTACGCCCCAGTTCGACCAACTGCTCAAAGGAAGACAGCCCGGCGCTCTGGTTTCCCAGCTGTGACGCCTTCTTGACCGAACGCGCCAGATTGTAGAACTCGACCAGATAGCGGGCGACGTCGATCGGACTGGCCAGCACCCGGCGGATCGGCCGCTTGACGATGGCCTGGATTTCCTTTTCCCAGTCGCGCAGGAAAGGCTCAGTGGTGGCGATCATCACCTCGCTATCTGAAACCTGCACCGGCAGGATGCCAAAGCGCGTGGCGTAGGCGCTGGACATCACCTCGGTCACGGCGGTGAAGTCAATCTTCAGCGGATCGATATGGTAGTAATCGAGACCGACCTTGGCAGCAAACCATTCCCCCAGAAAATCGATGGTCAGTGTGTTGTGTGGTGCACGGGCCGATTTCCATTTCTGGTTGGCAACCACCACCAGCGGATGCGCCGCCAGACGCTTCAGGCGGCTTTCCGCGATCAGCGCATCGGCATCCGGCTTTTCGACCATTCCGTCCGCCATCAGCATACCCAGCACTTCCGCCACCGTCAGACGATGGTCGGGAACGGTTTTATCGACACGATTACCCATGAAAGCCTTCCTGCAAGTTGATGACACGACTATACCCGACATGCCGACCCCGGCTCAATGTCCCGGAAAAAATGACGCACTGACCTGATGATGTTCCATTTCTTTCAATCTGCTTTCAATATGCTTTCATTTACCAACACGCTGACCAATCAAGGAATCGGAAGAAAACAAGAAAACAAGAAAACAAGAAAACAACCAATAATTCAAAAGGTTAATGACGATAAAAGCAAAATAACAGGCATGATCCACAGGCGGTCATTATCACAAACGATCATTGACAAACAAATTCGAACACTATATTATTGTTTTTAGAAAACAACATACAATTTCAGGTGGTGTCACTGTTTCCAGACAATCGCGAGGCCAATGGCTGATGGTGGCGTCGGACAGGAAAGGGGGAAAGCTGGTCATGAAGCTTCGCGCGAGCAATCTGGAGAAGTTGGGAGATGGGGTTTATGACGCGCTGATCATTGGAGGCGGGGTCAATGGGGCGGTTTCGGCGGCGGCCTTGTCGGGCAAGGGGGCCAGGGTGGCGCTGATCGACCTGCGCGATTTTGCCGGTTTCACCAGCCAGCAGACCAGCAACCTCGCCTGGGGCGGGATCAAGTATCTGGAGAGTCACGATTACGATCTGGTCTGGG